>RGXB01000151.1 GCA_010029555.1 bacterium | reverse complement strand
AGTACGCCTAATAGCGCTGGGTTGTTCATGAATCTCTTTGAGCATGTAATGGGAAAATTCCCCCTTTTCATGAGGGGTGTTTTTGATTGTCAGAGGAGCAAATTTCAACGGGATGATCTCCCCATCCTTACCAAAAATTTCGAGGGCATTTTCGTTGATTAGAGCAATCTGATCATCCTCAAGGTCAATGGTCAAAAAGTCCCCCTCGTAGAGGGCATTTCTGTCTGAGGTTACAAGAATTTGCCCCTGCTTTTGATCCACAGCTAAAATCAGAGGCTTATCCCTTTTAGTGGCAATTAGGGTATTGGGGTGGTCTTTATGAATACAGGCTACTGCAAAAGAGCCCACTAAAGAAGAGTGCAATTTTTGGATAGTTTCCAAAAGCTTTTGGTCATAAAAATGGGTAAAAAGGTGCGCAATTACCTCGGTATCGGTAGCAGAGATAAACTTTACTCCGCTATTTTCCAAATATTGTTTCAACTCAAAGAAGTTTTCAATGATACCATTATGGACAATTGCCAGAGAATTTGTCGAATCGATGTGGGGATGAGCATTACACTCAACAACCCCTCCATGAGTTGCCCAGCGGGTGTGGGCAATAGAGACCGATTTTAGGTTTTTAAGGTGGGCAACCCTTTTTTCTAAAAGCTCTACCTTACCGCAACTTTTGACAATTTCAATCTCTTTATGATGCATCAGTGCGATTCCTGAAGAATCGTAACCCCGGTATTCAAGTTTCTTCAAACCTGCTATGCACAAATCCACACTTGAAGTAGCAATCTTTCCCGAGATGCCGAAAATTCCACACATAGGGAAAGTTCTACCTTACAAGGTCTGAAAAAGTAAAGAGAATAATCGACAAAAAGAGCATTAAGAATTCTGTTAAAAGATTAGAGGCAAATCGAGTTCTCTTTTTTTTCACATTTGAGGCACAAAAAGAGGGGAAACTCTTTGCGGCAACGGTTTTCCATTTGCGATTTCGCCCCGACACTTGTTTTGTTTGAAACAAGCTCTTCAATCTCTAAAATGTTGAATTGAGCCTGTTTGAGCCACTTACTTAGAGTGGAGAGGGAAAAATGGTGGTGGAAAACCTTTTTTGTCTCTTTTTTTGAGGGATGAATTTCTATGGGGATCAGATTTTCTGTTAGGTAGGACTCAATCTTGCGATACTGCATTTTTTTGTTTTCGTCGATACCCCAACCCGATTGTCTTGGTATGCGAAAACAGGGGTGGTTAATAACGATCCAAAGCTCTTTTTTTAGTTTCAAAAGTTTGTAAGCATTCTCAAGAGCGATAAGGGGTTCTTGCATATCTTGCAACGATAGCAAAAAAAGGGCGATGTCGAATTCTTCGGTGCTTTTTAACATAGGGGTCGTGAGATCTTGTACATGGCAAGAATGGATCCCTTTTGCTTTGGCAGCTTGTACTAAAGATTTAGAGGCATCGTAACCAACATAGGTCCAGTTTTTGGGGATTTGAGTGGCAAAAAAAGCCTGTCCACAACCGAGATCCACAATTTTTTTGGGAGTAGAAGAGAACCAGGTTTTTAAAAAGGGGATGATTACCTCTTGGTGGTAATAGTGGCCCGAATCTCCCACCAATTGATCATACCACTTAGCCCCCTCTTCCCACCCCGTATTTTTTCTTTCCATTCGAAAAACTCTTGTCTTTTGAAAGGGCTATTGTAGAGGAAAAAAAGATTCCCATAAACCCTTTTTCCAAAAGGCAAAGCTCTGGGTTAAAGCAAAAAAAACAGATCAGTCCCTTAGAACAATCCGTGCATCCAAAATCAAAAATTCTTTTGGCAATGCGATCAGAGGATTGATGTCCAACTCGATTATTTCGGGTCTTGAAGCTACAAAGAGGGAAAATAGACTAAAGAAATCGGCTAATTTCCCCTTATCCACTGGACCCATATTCCTGTAGCCGGTCAATGCAAGGTTGATTTTTGTTTTTTCAAAGAGCTCCAGCGCCTCATCGGGTGAGAGGGGGGGGATAGCAAAAGCAATATCTTTATACAGTTCTACAGTAATTCCCCCAGATCCAAAAGAGACGAGCGGGCCAGCCATAGGATCACGAATCATCCCAAATAATAGCTCTATCCCCCCTTTCAGACTGCACATTTTTTGGACTGTAACCCCTTCAAAGCCAGTGCGGATTTTCAAGGCGATCTCTTCATATGCCAGCCCCACCTCTTCGCTGTTTTGCAAATTGAGCTTTACTCCACCCACGTCAGATTTATGTGTGATGGTTGTGGAGTTTAATTTCACCACGCAGGGG
>RGXB01000016.1 GCA_010029555.1 bacterium | reverse complement strand
CGATCTCCAAACTCTTTTCTTTCACCGAAAGGTCTTCTTTCACGATCTCCAAACTCTTTTCTTTCACCGAAAGGTCTTCTTTCACGATCTCCAAACTCTTTTCTTTCACCGAAAGGTCTTCTTTCACGATCGCCGAACTCTTTTCTTTCACCGAAAGGTCTTCTTTCACGATCGCCGAACTCTTTTCTTTCACCAAAAGGTCTTCTTTCACGATCGCCGAACTCTTTTCTTTCACCAAAAGGTCTTCTTTCACGATCGCCGAACTCTTTTCTTTCTCTAGAAAACTTAGGTCTGTCGTGCCCCTTAGAGAAATTTCTTTCCCCTCTTTCCTTGGATCCGCTCTTGTCACCAATAAAAATATCGTAGGATTTGTTCATCATTTTTTCGATCTCTTGGACCACGCCTCTATCTCTTTTAGATGCAAAAGAGTGCGCCTCACCCTCTGCCCCCGCACGGCCTGTGCGCCCAATACGGTGCACATAGTCCTCTACCTGCTTGGGTAGATCGAAGTTAATGACGTGAGTAATTGTCGCTACGTCAATACCTCTTGCAGCAACATCAGTAGCAACAAGGAAACGGATTTTTCCAGTTCTTAAATAGCGCAGAGTGCGGTCTCTTTGACGCTGCTTCATGTCACCGTGCAGACTAGACGCCTCCAGCCCCTCTTCATTGAGTTTTTCAGCCAACTCCTCCGTAGACATTTTTGTCGAAGCAAAGATGATCGCCTGGTTTACACCCTCTTTCTGCAGTATTTCTGCAAGTAAGCGGTGCTTGTGAGCGATATCATTGGTATAATAAAAATGTTCTTTGATGTTTTCGACCTCTTTAACCTCTTTTTCAATCTCTACTTTGACCGGATCAATAGTAAGATTTTTACAAACCGACCAGGGGTTGCAACCAAAATATCGTGTGGTTTGGAGACTTTCTTTACCTGCTCGCTCCAACCGGCGCCACCAAAAACAACTACCGAATGCACGTGGTCAAGGTTTGCTGAAAACCTTGTGACCTCTTTTTCGATCTGTGCGGCAAGTTCGCGCGTTGGGGAAAGGATCAAAACTCTCGGGCCCTTCGTGTTTTCCCCTTTTTCGGCCAGCATATGAATGGCAGGAAGGAGGAACGCAGCCGTTTTACCCGTGCCCGTGTCGGCGCAGGCTAGGACATCTCTGCCCTCAAGAATGTGAGGAATCGCCTCATTTTGAATCGGGGTGGGACTAGAAAAACCTAGCTTCTCCAATCTCTCAAGAATTTTTTTATGCAAGTTTAATCTAGTAAAGCCCATCAAGTCTCCGTAATAGGCATCTACTATACTTTTTAATCCCCTTAAAAGACATACCTTTTTAGGAAAAAAGGAAATATATCTCTCCTTACCCCCTTATTGACCAACTATTTAAGTAAAATTTTTACTACTCTATTTTTAACCTATTGATATCTAGACAGCTAAAATCCAACCCTTTTTTTGACAAATTAATTTTTTATTCACACTTGCGCTAATTGGTATAAAATTTTATAATTTTACCTTAGTTCTAAAAGCAGTTGAGGATAAAATGATCCCCCCTTTAGCCCCCTTGGCCAGGAGTTTGCCCAACAGGACACCACTTTTCCTAGCTAAAGCTCCCTCTCTAAAGGGTTTTTTTTCATCTGCCTACAGGCCGGCATCGTTGGATAATTATGCTTCTAACAGACACATTCTGTGCCGGTTAAATTTTGGACATGTTTGCAGATTGTTTCATGATTCGACAAATTCCTCTGGGGAACTGCATAAGAACGGGGGGTTTGATCGGTACCTCATAAAGGATCTTATAGCAATTTTCCAATTCCCCTATTCCCCTAACCTTTCGGTACGTGAGAATCTCAAAAAAGCCCCCAACACCCTTCAAAAACAGATCAGCTTTTTGATTTGTATGGAGAATCTGGCACAATTAAAAAAAGAAGAGGGGTTTAATTTTCAAGATATTCAAGAAAACCCCCTCCTCTCTAAGCAGATTTTTGAAGCCCAAAACCTCAGTCTGTTCAAATTCCCACAGGCTGTTATTGATATTTTAAACGGCCCCTCTTCTCCTTTAAAAGAAAAAGTAGCAGATGAGATCTCCAAACTTCATGATTTTCAACTTGAATCTTTTTCCCCTATTTTTCAAAAAAACCCTGCAATTTTAGAAAAGTTATGCGCGTCTCAAATCATAAAAGCCCGCCAAATCTCGCTTAGTTTTTTTCTGTCCCACGACGCTTTAATGGATTTTGTCAAAAAGCAACCTCAAACCGCTCTCGAGTTTCTCATGGAAAATCTGCGTAATAAGGATCTATTCACTAAAGAAGAGCTCTTATCGATTGCCCAGGCGCACAAGAACCCCTATGCGTTTACTAAATTCTTCCTTTTTGATCCTAAATCCCTAAAGGTTTTGGACGAGATGGCAAAAAACTCCCCCTCTATAGATACTCGCCAAGAATATGCTAGAATCCACAAGGACAAAAAACTTGGGAAAACAGCATCTACGCTATGTAAAATGTTTATTGTAGCAAACTTGCTCATCCTGGGCGCAGTACTTAAAGAGGGCTCCTAGCGCATTAAGATATAATGCTATAATCGAGTTTGTTTTTTTATCATTCGAACTCATCCCGTGTACAAATTTTTTTCACTGGTTTTTACTTAAAAACATTTTTGAAAAAAACTTTTACCCGTGAATAGGACTTCCCCCTCTTCAAAAAAGGGGGAAATTTTTTTACATCCTTGAGGCCTCGAGAGCCAATGCCGATCTCTCTACTGCTTGTAAGTAGGAGTAGGCAGCAATTGGACTGTTGGCAAAGTGGGAGGTCACCTCTGATAGTCCATTTGAGTAACGGTTCAGGTTTTTTGCGTCGATTTGCTCTATATCACCAATCAAGATAACTTTGGTTCCTATACCCGAACGGGAGATCAGAGTCTTGATTTCGTGAGGAGAGCAATTTTGACACTCGTCAATAATAAGAATGGATCTCTGGAATGAACGACCTCTCATGTGAGCAATCGCCTCCATTTTAATCTTGGGTTGATTGCTTACCCATTCGGCCACATCGCCCACATCCTCATTTCTAGCCTCTTTGATCGTCTCTATGTTATCAAAGTAGGCTCCAAATAAAGGTTTTAACTTGTCTTGGGCAGTACCCGGCAAATGCCCGATATCGGGTCCAAGAGAGTGCACAGGGCGGGTAACAATCAGATGTTTATATATTCCTTTATCAAATACCATCTCAAAGGCTGCCGCCATAGCCAAAAGGGTTTTCCCGGTACCAGCTCTACCAATAAGTGAAACGAGCGGGATATCCTCTGATAAAAGCATATCTAGAGCAATCTCTTGCTCTATATTTTTTGGTAAAATTCCTCTAGCAACCTTAGATCCTTTGCGACGTATGGGGAACAATTTTTGCTCCCTTGGATGAAAGCGACATAAAAGCTGGGAGTTTTCCTTTGCCAAAAGCAACACATACTCATTGTTAAAAAAGGTTTCGTTTGGCAATTGGACAAACCCGTCTATATAAGAGTGGTCTATCACCGACTTATCGACATGGATAGTGCGCATTCTGGAAACGGGATCAATATCTTTTCTGGGAGGTTGAAAATCGTTAGCCTCAATTCCCAAAACCTCTAACGAAAGGCGAGTCGCTACCGATCTTGAGACGACAACTAAATTATCTACCTCATCTTTCAGAGCAAATGCTAGATGTATAATACGATTATGCGGAAGATCCGAGAGGTGTGGCAGCCTTTTTTTATCAATAGAGCCTATAAGTGTATCTACCCTTACAAGGATCTCGTCTTCAATAATCACCCCGTGGTTGATGTCGCCTGTTTTCGAAAGTTCGCTCAAAAACTGGAGCTGGTCGCGGGCTATAATACCGTAATCGGTTTTTTGCCCCACATGTTTGTCGAGATCATCGATGACAAAGCTGGGAATTACCACATTTGAGCGCTTAAAGTGTTGAATTACATCCACATCGTATAACAGAACAGTCGAATCAAGAAGAAAAGTTTTGCGCCCGTGGCCCATTCAAACTCCTTTGTTTGTTACCTTGCCTTATGACCCCTTTTGCATGCTAAAATCAAGAGAAAAAATCGAGTTTGACAAGGTCGCTTGGAATTGGGTATAGTTTTTTAAGGAAACTTTGAATAGCTCATGAAAATCAACCAGAGAGTGTTGCACATCCCTCCCTACATCTCCTGCAAGTGGAGTGAAATCGCTTCTATTGGGGTCGAGACCATTGAGGGCAAGGATTTGCTGCATGTGCAGCTCCTTTCCGGGGCAAAAGCCACCGTTTTAAACCTTACCAAGGATGAAATCGACCTGATTTTCAAAATGCACATCCATCACCTTGAAGAGGTAGCCGACGAAGAGGAAAAATTTAAAAACGTCAAAGAGATCCCCTTTTTTTCTAATCTTTTTCAGGCTCCTCCCATGGATGCCAACGTCGCCACCTCATTTGGCGCTCCTATCTCCTTCCACCTTGATGCAAATGACCCAAGCTCCCTTTTTCAAGGGCACAATCCCCAATTTTCCCAATCTCCTCCCCTTCCTAAAGAAATCCTCGACAAAATCACCCTTATAGCCAAAGCAATCGGGGGAGATATGATTAAAGAGGTGGAACCTGTAGAGCTTTGCAACTGCTTTTTTTGCCAAATAGCTCGTGCACTAAAAAATGAACGGACTGAACATAAAAAACCATATGTCCCAAAAAACCTCCCCAAAGATTTACTTAGGGGGGGCATAGATCCCGAATGGATGGTTGAAGAGGTAGGGCCAAATATGTTTCGAGTAGTGAGTCGTGAAGAGCCTGATGTGACCTATCAGGTCTACCTTGGAGAACCGATTGGCTGCTCCTGCGGCTCGAATCGTTGTCAACACATCATAGCTGCATTAAAAAGCTAATAGATTTATTAGCATGCTCTTTTACAACACTCTTTCTTCAAAAACAGATTGATTCAAATTTTCCCTTTCATTACAATTTTCATTACGAAAAAATTTTTTGTAGACCTTTAGACATTTCTAAGCGCATCAAAACAAAAGGCTCTTTGAAGCTATTTTGGAGAGAAAAAACAGCTATTTTTTAGTGTAATTAATTAAGAAACAACTTGGAGATAGGTTTTTCAGCAAAAAACGCTAGAGAGAAAAGCTGAAAAACTCATAGAATGTTGTTATTCAAGGAGTTTTAGGTATGCGAAGCGTTTTTTCCTGCTTGGGTTTACTCACCGTTTCTACCCTGCTGATCGCTGAGGACGCAAATCAAAAAAAGGGGGCCTCAAAAGATGTGGCCGTCACCTCAACTGTACAAAAGTCTACCCCGATCAAACAGGCTAAACCCCAAGACCAGGCTGAAAAAGTTTCCCATTTTAAAGCATTTACTGGAAAAGTTGTCGGAAACAGTGTGCGTCTTCGTCTTTCATCCGAACTAGACAGCCCTATCATCAAAGAACTCACGAAAGGGGATCTTCTGGTGGTCACGGGTGAAAAAAATGAGTTTTATGCTGTTGAGCCACTCCAGGACATGCACGCCTACATTTTTAGAAGCTTAGTGCTTGATGGTGTCATCGAGGGAAATCGTGTCAACGTGCGTCTGTTACCCGATTTGGAATCCCCTATTGTTGGACACCTGAGTGCGGGTGACAAAGTTGAAGGGAAGATTTGTGAAAAGCAACCTAAATGGCTAGAAATCTCAGTACCCAACAAAACACGTTTTTACGTTGCTAAGGAGTATGTCGATTATGCTGGTGGTCCAGAGCTCAAGGCAATTCGAGACCGCAAAAAAATCGAACTCGCTAAGCACATGGAAAAAACAGAAAGTTTTACCCAATTAGAAATGTGTAAACCGTTCAATGAGATTGAGTTCGAGAAAGTAGCACACAATTACCAACTTGTATCCTCTGAGTATAAAGATTTTCCTGAGTCGATTGAAAAGGCAAAAACGAAGCTTGGTGAAATGCAAGATCTTTATTTGCAAAAGAAACTTGCCTACCTTGAATCCAAAGCGAATCAGATTTCCAAAGAGATAGCGCGAAAAGAGCAAAAAGGGGCTGAAGAGACTCCTGTTATGAAACAGCGCCCCCGTCAAGAGGGAATACCAGCCGTTTCAGCCAATGAGATTGCCCAACAACAGCAAAACCAAACAAAGGCAGCTCTGCCCCCTATAGCTAATCCAAGCTGGGAGCCTATCGAAGAGAACCTTTATCTCTCCTGGGCCATGAGCCATCGTAACAAGTCTATTGAAGACTTTTACCAAGACCAAAAACTCCGTTCTTTCAAGATCTCCGGAGTGTTAGAATCGTACGTGGATCCCGTAAGGAATAAACCGGGCGATTTTATCATTCGTGATAGAGACTGCCCTGTTGGTTATGCATATTCAACACTGGTGGATCTAAAACCCCACATTGGAAAACCGGTGACCTTTCATGTAGCCTCTAGAACGAATAATCACTTTGCATTTCCTGCTTATTTTGTCCTTAGTGTAGAATAAGACTCTTCACAAAAGACAACTTATGAAAAGTCGGTTCGTGGTAACCGACTTTTTTTTTGATGCTAAACTCCCGATAACTATGACTCTTCAAGATCTGCGCGATGAGCTGTTTGCCATCGACCTCGAAATCCAAACGCTGCACCTAAAAAAACAGTCTCTAATATATCAGATAGCAGAAGCTAAAAAAGGGGTGACTCCCCTGTTTTCTCCCGATGTAGAAAAAGAGAAGGAAAAAAAACTTCTTTTTTGTTTAAAAAAAGAGATCAAAAAAGCCTTTATAGGCTCTTGTGCTTTGCAGCTACAGAAGACGGCTCCTAATCCAAATTTTGGAGTAGATTCTACTGCGAAAGATTTAGAGTGGCTAAAAAAATACGCCCCCGGTAGGGGATCGCACACCAGATTTCTTTTCACTCTTTACCCTAAAGAGACCCAGGAGTTTGTACCCGTTGTAGTTTTAAAAAAACTTGAAAAGCACCTGATAGGTTCATGCATAGCGTGTGTTGTTTCCACAAATAAAACCTTTTTTAGAAAAAAAATCTCCCTTTATGGAAATAACCCCGGTGACCTTGCGATTGTCGCTTGCTTCCTAGAAAACCTAGCAGCTTCTGTCAAAACCGAGAGATATTTTTAAAACAAGGTAGATCCTATAGTAACTTACCGCTAAAATTTGAGGTGGAGTAGGGTCTAACTGCCTCTCCTTGCAAACCTTTAATATAAATCTCTAAAGCCTGGGAAAAAGGGTAGGGTTTTGTTAAAAAATCGAGCTGAAAACTGCTTGCTCCCCCCTCCTTAAGCTGATTGAGGTGGGATAAAAGAGAAAATGGGGTCTTGGAAAGAACAACTGATTTACAGAGCTCATGGTACACATCGTAGCGCTCCTGATCCTCCCCTTCAATCTCTAATGTTCTATACCCACACACTTTTGAAGTAGGACACCCGTTGTGTAAAGCGGTAAGAGAGCAACTCTCTGCAATAAATAGAGGGACGTCTTTATATACTATTACCTTCAAAAAATCCCCTAAGTCTGAGCCTAGAAGTGTAAATATGTTTTCTTGATCATCCTCAATAGAGATTGACCCTTTCGAAAAACCCATCGATTGCAATTGACAGACAGCCTCCCTATTCAAAGCATACACAGCAAAGTCCGCGGTGATATCTAGGGGAATCTCTTTTGCCAGTTTTTTCAAAAAGCTGAGGGCTCCTATATTTGGGCATTCAAAATGCCTGATTCCACAATCTAAAGCATATTGGATCATCGAACGAATATAGGGCTCATCCCATGAGCGCAAAATGAGTGGCAAAGCAATTCTTAGGAGCACATTTTGCTCTTTTGACTTTGTATAGAGCTTTTGTAAAATATCGGGGCCGTTTTGGGATAAAAAAGCTTTTTTTGGTTCAAAGATACATTCATCTGGTCGTAATGCACTCTCTAAATCCAAAAAGGGAAAAAGAGACTCCCTATCTATTTTTACAATCCATCTCGGTTTTTGCTTTTCCCGCTTTTTACCTAGGTTTTTTTCCCCTAAATCTAGGGGTTGCATTTCTTTGAATTGCAAAGAGGGTTGGATGCTTTGTATCGCCTCTACCAGATCCCGCTTCCACTCTTTCAAAATAGCTTTTGATAAAAATACGTAACTTGGCACCTCAATTTTGGTAATCTCAAGCGCTGTTTCAATCGTACCTAAAAGAGAAAAGGTTTGTGATAAAGAGTCTTGAAACCCACTTTCAGATGGGCTTTGTAGAAAATCAGACACTTTTTCCATTTTTAAAAACTCTTTATGGTTTTGAAAAAGGGTCCAAACTAGAGTCTTTTTCTCTTCTACGTAGACAATTTCTAATTGTAGCTGTTTTTTTGCCAAACTTTTTTTCAGCGGCTGGGCTAAAAGCTGGTCTACAGCCCTTTTCAGTCTATTCGAACGGACCTTGTAGATTCTATCCCCCTTAGAGGGAAGGTGTAGTCCTATAGGGAGATAAAGGGATAGACGAGCTCTACCCGGGTGTGAAAAAAGGCGCTGACTACCCTGATAAATCTCTTTCAAAGAAAAGGAGACCTCCTGATTTTCATAGCGGCTTTTCAACGCTTGTAAATCGGTTTTTACCTTCTCTCCATGTTGAGGTTTTGAGTGAAATAAAGGGGCTTGCCCCACAATCTTTATTCCATCGTGGGCCTCTATTTCGCTGTTAGCAAAAAATGTGATTTTTCTCCCTTCAACATCAAGGACCTGACCGATTTCCACCCCCTGGTGAGTGGGATTATTTAAATCGATCACATTTTCCTGATAGCGATTTTTAAAAAACAGAGTGGTTGGACTCCTGGAGTAGCTAAACTCTTTTTCCTCCTCAAAAACCTCTAAAAGTTTAAGGGTGGAGGCACCCATCGTTTTTTTTGGATTCGCCCTGGGGGCATATGTATCCAAGGCTTGTCGATATCTTTTCACCGTTGTGGCTACATATTGAGCGTCTTTTTTTCGCCCCTCAATTTTAAGGCTATCTATACCAGCATCAACAAATTGCTCAACCATTTCCAAAGTATCGAGGTCTTTCATACTAAAAAGGAACCCGTGCCCTGGCTCAGAAAGGATTTTATAGGGTTTTCGGCATGTGTAGGCACACTCTCCCCTGTTTCCGCTTCTTCCCCCTTCCGTGCCCGAAAAAAAACACAGCCCGCTATAGCTATAACACAGGCTTCCATGGCAAAAAGTCTCGAGTTCCACCTCATCGCTAGTGTAAACAGAACGAATTTTTTTTATCTCCTGGAGCGTCATCTCCCGCGCTAAAACAACACGCTTGAACCCTAGCTCTTTCGCTATGTCTACCCCGTGAATATTGTGGATGGCCATCTGAGTGCTAGCATGCATTCTAAGTCCGGGAAAATGTTGTCGAATCACTCGGGCCACGCCAAGATCTTGCACAATCACTCCCCCCACACCTAAAGTCTCAAGCTGGGCCAAAATGGGCACTAAGCTTGCAAACTCTTTTTGCTGAATTACAACATTCAGTGTTACAAGGATTTTACAATCATATTCTTTAGCAAGGGGTATGAGATCACTAAGATCCTCAAGGGAAAAATTGTCGGCCCGTTTACGTGCGTTGAACTGCTTAAGACCTAAAAAAATCTCATCCGCTCCCGCTAAAAGGGCAGCTTTGAATGCCTCCTTGGAGCCAGCGGGCGCTAAAAGTTTTGGGCATTTGAGTTGAGGAAATGAAGCTTGCATCCGTCGACCTGTAAAAAAAGAGGGGGCAATTTTCGCAAAAAAAACCTCTTTGGTCAATAAAATAACCAGCGACCGGTTTTTATCTCTCTTCTGTTGGCAGCTCTTTGGCTGAAAGCTCTAAATCTTCTAAAAGCTGAATATGTAGATCCTGATTTGCGGCGCCCAAATCTTCAAATTTACGCGCTGTCACCAAAACCCTTTTTTCCATGGATCCGATAAACTTGTTATGGGCTTCAACCGTTTGATTAAGAGCTTTCGACATCGATTGGATGTGCCCTGTTGCATCTAAAAGCCTTTTGTGGAGCTCTTGCCCCAACTCTCTTACCCGCTCCAGATTCTCTCTTAAACGGTCCTCTTTCCAAGAAAGGGCAACCGTTTTCAAAAGAGCGATCAAAGAGGTTGGAGTCACTATTAAAACATCCTGACGAATCCCGTACTCTAATAATGCGGGGTCAACCTTTAGGGCATCCGAAAATAGCCCTTCCGTAGGTAAATAGAGCAAAACAAATTCAAAACCATCACGTAATTTAGCATATTTTTTCCTCTTTAAATCATCAATATGCTCCTTGATACGCCGAACATGCGCCGCCATTTTCTCCTGGTAAATCTGGGGATCGCTACTTTCAAGAGCCTCCAAATAAGACTCCATAGGGGTTTTGACATCGATCACTACATGTTTATTTTTAGGTAGTCGCACAACCACATCCGGCCTGAGAGCCCCTTTCCCTTCCCCGATAACCTCCTGTTCTTTAAAATCGACATAAGGGAGCATACCCGATGCCTCCATAATTCTTTTAAGTTGCACTTCGCCCCAAAAACCCCTGACATCCGGTTTTTTCAATGCATTGAGTACCGCTTGTGTCTCTCTTAATAAAACAGTATCGTTTGAATGGAGCCTCTTGAGCTCTTCCGCGAGCTTTGTCGATTCTATTGTTCTATATCTCTCCATTAATTGAAGCTGGGCATCTAAATCCTTTAGCCGCTCTTCAAGAGGTTTAATCTCCTCTTCTTTCCCCTTTTTCAAGGAAAAAATCAAAAAAATTATTAAACTTAATAAAATAAAAATTAAAGGATTAAAAAAAATCGACAAATATTCCATAAATTGCAAATATCCAATTTGTATGCTTATTACTGATAAAACTAGTTTAGCTGAGCTCCTTTTTAAACGGGAATTTTTTCAGGAAAACCCCCAAAAAATCACCAGAATTTTTTACGAGAATATCCCCTCTGTTTGTAAAAAAGATCTAGATAATCTTGCCCCAAGAGTCGAAAACTTGCTTACAAGTTTTGATGATATTGGTGAAAAAATGGAGCTTTTACAATGCCTATTGTTCAAGTATCCTAAATTTCTGAAAATCTCCCTTTATCAGCTGGAAAGACAAGGGCAGCTAAAGGAGATTTTAGAGGTCATTTGCTCGAGACAAAAAAGGGATTTGCTAGACACCATTCTGCGCAACTGCGATATGGAGACAGTAGAGCTTTTACTTACTCAAGATCGTTTTTACGTTCTTTATAGAATCCTTCTACGCAATGACCTCGTTCTTATCGACAAAATCCCCCCTCACCTATTTTTTAAAGTCTTAGTAGAGGCCTCAACAAGAGACAGGGAACTCCTGCTAAGTCATCTTACAAAGGAGAGGCTGCTGAGCTGGAGAAATCTCTATTGCCCCAAAGTAATCCAGGATACTCTTTGGACTTTTATAGAAATACTTAAGCGGGATGAAACGCCCGTCCCGGGGATTCAAAGTGTGTTCTTAAACTACAAGGAACAATTTTCTATCGCTTGCCTTGAGAGTTTGCAAAAGTTAGACCCGACTCAGATAGACCAGTTGGAAAAATATTATGTAGCACCCTATCATCCTGAACTTTTTGAAGTTACCCACTTTTTTAAACAAAAACCCCTCTTAACTAGCGAGTTTGCATCATTCTCTAAAAGACTCTCTGCAGAGCTTATAGCTCTCATTTTCAAAACAGATGTATTCGTCAAATGGTTGCACAAAAAAGGGGATTTTGTAAGGACTCTTTTTTTAAAACTGGAACAAGATCCGCAATTTTTAGAATTGATTCACTCGTCAACTCCTCACGGTAGTAGTCTATTTTTACACTTAGTTCTATACCATCACGACTGGATGAAGAGCATCTTATCGTCAATCGATTATTTTTTGGTTTTTCTGAACGAGAATTCCCTCCTCCTGAGTCAAAATATCCCTTTTGAACATTTTCAGGGCAGGTGTGAACCGCACCTTTTAGAAAATCCGCATGTAATCACACACCTTTGCAAAAATTCCACCAAAATAGGTTTGGATAACCCTGTGATGCTAAATGCCCTACAGCAACAAACTTTTTGTCTTGACGAGGGGATACTGGAACTCTTGGAGCCAGAAAAAATAAGGAAATTTTTCCTAATTCTGCTCCCAAATGCAAAAGAGGTCACTGAGATAACAGCCGAATTTATTATTGCAGATCGGACATCTATATTGATGAATTTCAGCGAGTATCTCACCATTTTTTTTCTGAAAAACTACTTCCCCGCCAAAGAAAACCCTAATGTAAAGAATGTTGTAAAAGCTTTCCTCTCAAGAGTTCCTCTGAAATTTTATCTGGCCGCCTTTGCTCGCCCCTGTTTAAGGAATTATCTAGTAGAACTTTTCCTTTTTTTGGAGCCGAAAGTCCAAAAAATGCTCACTCCGTTACTTAAAGATTTTGAGCTATTTGAGCTTTGTGAAAAAGGAAATCTCGTGCTAATAAATCAAATTCTAGACTATGTCCACCCAGATCAAAAGGATGTATTCGAAGAGTATGCTCCCCTATTTTTTAGAACCTTGGAAACTATCGAAAGTAGACAAACATTGGAAAATTTAGATGTAGAAGAGGAGATCCTACACAAGCTTTTAGCAATTACAAAAGCATCCACTAATAGTAGAAAGATACCTTTATACATAGAAAAGATTGTGGATTTTAGACGAAACATCACCTCTTCGCTGGAGGAATGCCCCATCACAAGGGAAATCCCCAGGGATCCCGCTATTATTTTTACTATAGATGGATATGAGAAACAGGTCTATGAAAGGGAAGCTCTTGTCCGATGGGTGATAGAACATAAATCCTCTCCATCTACACGAAGAGGTATAAGCTTAGACGACATAAAAACCTATGATTTTAGAAAAAAAGCGGAATATGAGAATAAAATACCCTCCTCTAACTCACTAGGTTTTGCCCCCTATTATGATTTTCCGAGACTTTTTACCTCGGTATTTATCAATCTCTTCCAATCAATCCACAAATAAAGCGGTATGTACTCTCTTTTAGGTGTTCACGATCTCACTAAATTATTCATCCATGAAGTGGTTCAAAAAGGGGATCTGCTTGTCGATGCCACTGTGGGAAATGGGCATGATACCCTTTTCCTATTTAAGCTAGCTCAAGATCTTGATTGCCGTTTGATTGGGTTTGATATCCAAGAGGAGGCGCTTAAAATTGCGCAAACAAAAATAGGATCAAATGGTTTCGTAGAATGGATATTAGACAGCCACGAAAAATTTGATGAGTATCCCCAAATTCGGGATGTGGGTCTTTTTATCTATAACCTTGGTTATCTTCCCACAAAAAGTAAACACATCACAACGATGGCAGAATCTACTCTGCATAGCGTTGAAAAAGCGCTAAACCGCGTGAGAGTAGGCGGTGGTCTAGCAATCACATGTTACAGTGGCCACCCTGAAGGGAAGAGGGAGATTTTAGCCCTTGAGGAATTTACGAAAAGATTAGATCCTCGGGCTTTTTCTGTAAGTTGGACTTGCTGGGTAAATCGTCAAGAATGCCCCAGGGTGCTTTTAATAAAGAAGATGAAGAATCTCTAATTCAGAAGATCATATCAAAAAACGAAGGGATGCTATAGTGGAATATCCCTTTGAAGTAACCCATCTCATCAATGTCTTGATCATCGTACCATCTTCCGCTCTCGAGAAGGTGATAAAGCTGCCAGCGAGCCTGGCGTTTTGACAAGGGTTTAAGGTACTGTTTAGCTGCGATATATTCTACAGGGAAAACCTCATAATTTTGCAGATGATTCAAAGTTTCTAGATTTGTTCTAAAATCATCGAAAATGTAAACTTTTTTTACCTGCAAATCCAACCTCTTGATCAGCGCATCAATTAAGATGTCCTTTGAGATTCCCTTACCAAATAAAAGGCCCTCCTCAAAACTGGGAGAGCTTCCATTCGCTTGGTGAATTTCATTTAAATCTATTTTCAGGTCCTGAAATCTTCCGTGGTTAAAATCGATGCCATTCTTCCATAAAATCTCTTTTCGCCACTGTTCTACCTGGGGAATAATGCCATAACGACCTTTGCGGCAACGGGTAATTCCCATTACATTCACCCCCTGTTTTTGCATCTGTTCAATAAGAGAGATAATCCCCTTTTCTACAAGAGTCCGGTTGGGATAAAGATATGTAAGGCTCATTCGATATTCTAGTAATTTCTTTTGGTCATCATTTTTCGCGCGAGAAAGAAACTCTGATTCGATAGCACGAAATGTATCTTTGTGTGGGGTTTTAAGGGCTTGATCTACTGCTGTGATTAAAACCTCATCAATATCAAAAACAACAAGTGCATCAGAACCTAAGTTTAGTAGTTCGGCTTCTATGTCCTTAAACGAATCTACAGTACGAATCTCGCCGATCAGTACACACGAAAAAAATAGCAAAAAAAAGTTACGGATAATCATGAAATAGATCTCTTTCTTTTTTTAAAAAATACAGAAGTTAAGAAATCGACGCAAAACATTTTTTCTTTACGATTTGATCAAATTATCATTAGGATAAATTGCAGGTTTTTACGATAGTATCAGCAACAAAAGATCCACTCACTCGCTTCTATTAACGCACATCTTCTCCCTCAGAACCGCCCCTTGTCCACTATTTACGCCAATCTTTTGCATCTTTTGAGCCTCTATTAGCGATTACCATCTGCATCTGATTTTACAGTCAAATATTTAAAATAAGTAGCATTGAACCATTTGCTGAAGAGCCCTAGGGAGTGACCGGGTGGCGTGATAGAGTGGGAGTTTATCATAACAGCTAGTGTAAAAGGGAGGCCCCACACACTATTCACAACATATTAGATACAAATGCTAATTTTCAAATCATGTCGACATGCAGCCGAATAGCAGAATAACCTCTGGGGAGTGACCGGGTGGCGAGATAGAGTGGGGGTTTTTTGCGAAGGCTAGTGTAAAAGGGGGGCCCCACACAGCCTTCGCGAAAAACGCGCGCTATATGCAGCCAAACGCCGCTCCCCTTAAATGAAAAATGCCCGGTGTGGGGGGCACAACGGGCAAAAGGAAAATCTGGCAACGTCCTACTCTTTCA
>RGXB01000150.1 GCA_010029555.1 bacterium | reverse complement strand
CGCTTGAGGTCGACCCTAGATTTCTCAACTCTCTTGAAGATCTCCCCGCTGTAAGCGGTGTTGCGGTTGGCGTAGACCGCCTCCTTTTTTTAAAAGAAAAAGCTGAAACCTTGAGTTCGATCCTTCTGTTTGACTTTCACTCCTGCTAAAAGCTAGTAGATCTCGTCAATCTGTTTTGTAGATAAAGTGAGCGGCTTGCGACGCCCTATCCCAAAAGATTTCACCGAAACCCTCAGAGGAGGCGCCGATTGTCTCCGCTTAGACTCAGCCATGTAGATTTTTTTCACCAAAGCCTCAACGATCGATTTTTCTATATGGGTATCTTTTGCAATTTGTTCTACAGTTTTAGACTCTTCAATATATCCGGTCAAAACCTTGTCAACCACCAGGTAATCGATCCCCTCCTCTCCATGTTTGGGATGGTATCTCTCCTCATGGGTGGGGGTTCGATCAATTGTTTCACGAGGGATACATTCGTAACGTCTATTGATCCACTCACAAAGCTCATACACCTGGCTTTTTTTCACGTCTGCAATCACCCCAAGAGCGCCGCACATATCTCCATAAAGCGTACAAAAACCTAAAGCCATTTCACTTTTGTTAAGATTATTTAACAACAAAGCCTCCGATTGGTTGGAAAAAGCCATTAAAAGAGCCCCCCGCACTCTCGACTTCAGACTCTCCAGGGTCTTCGGTTTCATCTCGTGCATCGTATTTTCCATCGCTTTTTTATACACATCCACGATCGGATCAATTTCGAGTTCAAAATATTGAATACCCAGGTTTTTCACCAGCTTCTCCACCCCCTTTTTTTGTGAGGAGTGTGTTTTTTTAGAGGGTAAAAAATATCCGGTGACATTCTCTTTGCCCAAAGCCTCGGCTGCAAGGACGGCTACTAAGGCTGAGTCGACTCCCCCTGAAAGGCTTACCAGCGCTTTTTTGAACCCTGTTTTATGAAAATAGTCCTTAATCCCTAATTTTAGCGCCTCATATAAATCATGCATAGGGTCAAATGTAAGATTCAAGGGGCGCTCGGCGACCTCGGTATCAATAAAAATCCGGTCCTCAACAAAACCTTTGCCAAGCTTAAGCAGCTTCTGATCTTTACTGACGTACATGCTGTAGCCATCAAAAATCAGCTCCGAATTCGCCCCCACCTGGCAACAATAAACCACCGGGCATTTGAGCGTCTCAGCAGCCTTTTGACAAACCTTAAGACGGGTGTCTATCTTCATGTACTGGTAGGGAGATGCGGTCAGATTGACCAGAACCTCTGGCCTGTAATCAACAAGCTCTCTTACCGGATCTCTTGGATAGGTGGACTTTATGATATCGGAGGCGTTTTGCCACATATCCTCACAAATAATCACCCCAACCCTTTTTCCAAATATCTCCCAGACGTGCATATCGTGACCGGGGGAAAAATACCTCCTTTCACTAAAAACGTCATAGTGGGGTAGGAGCCATTTGTCCTGAAACCCTAAAAGGCGACCATCGCAAATTATCGCGGCCGAATTCAGAAGACCCTTCTCCCCGTATCTTGAACTGCGGCGCGCTAACCCCACAGTTACCGCTATCCCTTTGGAGGCCTTTACAATCTGATCCAAACACACACTCATCGCATCTAAAAAACTGGGGTGCAATAGCAGGTCTTCAGGGGCGTAGCCACAAATTGATAGCTCCGGAAACACTAAAAGCTCTATATGATCTTTTTTAGCCCTTTCGATAGCGTCAAGATGCTTTTGGGTGTTGTACTTAAGATTCCCAATCACTGGGTTCATCTGGTACATTTCGATTTTCATGAAGCCGACCCTCAAACTTTAGGCAAAAAGCCTCTTTTTTCTCTCCATGCCAGTTTTTAAAAGGCGAATCAAGAGGTTTCCTGCCCCTTAAATCTACCCTATTTATTTTGTGGTAGTTAGGAAAACATGGGCCGGACGGGGAGATTTTTGATACAAGGGTCTAGGCCTATCTACTCTATTTTTAAAAGGGCTCCATTTAAGAATGAAGGGTCGTTTTATTTTCCCTCACTTCTTTCGGATTTTGAAGGGATTCAAGAGTTTGAAGGCAAGGAAAATGGTCTTAGTGTTTACGAACAAAATAACCGTCTTCTCCACCTCTTTGTAAAATAACTTCATCTGTCCAATCAAACATAACTCCATTCAATTGGCGGAGTTTATCTAAAGCATTTTCAATAGTTTGAACATTTTCTTTCAATCTAGAATCAGAAGAATAATATGCAGTAACTTCGTTTGTAGCACGAATCTCACCAGTTGTTCC
>RGXB01000149.1 GCA_010029555.1 bacterium | reverse complement strand
AATGTTCAAGATGTGATCAATTTATCCAAACAGAATGTTCCGGCTGAGCAAATCATCCGCTACCTTAAGGATTCGGATAGTCAATTCTCGCTTACAACCCAGGATTGTAAAACTCTTTGTAGAAAAGGGGTTGACGATTCGGTCGTCAGATATATGAGCCAAGGGCAGTGCGGTTGCAACTGATCTTTACGTGGTATTAATAGTATATTTACTAATTATTTTATCTCGAAAAATCGGGTGTTTTTCTATGCAAAATTTGATTGATTTTTAAAATATATATGCGATAAACAAATGGTTCTAAACTTTAAAAAAACGTCATGGCACTAGCGACCTCCTACACCCCGTACAACGAACCTCACCAGCTTTTGGATCCAATCCATCAGCTTCAGGAGGAGAGCGTTTTTTGTGAACGTTTTGAAAAACTATCGAGCTTTCACCTCGTCTTTCACTTCTCCTGCCTAACTCTTTTGAGTCTACAAACTCTGGCGTTTGTGTATCTTCTTGTGATGAACACCCGATCTCCCTACGTTGCGGCTCTCCTTTTTTCGGGTATTTTGACTCTATTCTCCTACTTGATCCTCCTTTTTTACTACCAAGCGAAAAAACCGCAGGATTTCCAGGATCTAAGACGCTTTTTCATCCAGGCATGCCGTAAAGAGATCGCTGAGAGTCGGCCCAACCAAGAGGAGCACCTCTTTTTAGCAAAAGCTGCAGAAAGTTTGACAAGCAAGCTGGCTAAAAACCAGTTCTATCTAAACAATCTGGGGACACTCTCCTCTCTAATACGTCTAGTACGTTTCAAAGATGTGGAGAAAATGCAGGAGCTTTTAATGTATGCTGCTATTCAAGAGCACATCGAAAAGATCAAAAAAGATCCCCTCAATTCCCAAACGCATTTATCGCTAGCGAAATCCTATCTCAACATGTACAGGCTCTACCAGTCACCGCTTAAAGAGCCCCTTAGCCGGTTTTGGATCGTCAAAAAAATCATCCAAACTGAGAAGAGGCAAAAAAGGGTGGATGCCTCTTTACTACTAGCGATGGAGGAGCTAAAAATTGGTTTAGCGTCTCAAAATGAGGAACCCTGGGCTCTTTTGGAACTTGCAAATTGTTACGAGGCTCTTCAAGATA
The DNA here is from genome assembly GCA_010029555.1 of bacterium. Classification (GTDB taxonomy): domain Bacteria; phylum Chlamydiota; class Chlamydiia; order Chlamydiales; family RGXB01; genus RGXB01. The sequence goes on along the minus strand of RGXB01000149.1, from coordinate 1,149 downwards.
AGCAACTGGAGCTTCATACACTAAAACAGCTTCAAGAGATTCGCCCCCTTGACGAGTCTTTGCTTTTACGCATAGGAAAAATCTACTTTTTCCTCGGTATGACCTCGCATGGTCTCGAGATTTTTTCCACACTAAAAAACATCAATGTGCACCTCTCGTTTGAACTCATCGATTCTTACAACGCCTACCTTAAAAAGATCTAGCCAACCCCCTTTCCCTTTTTTTTTCTCTTTCAAGTAATTTTTTTATTTAAATTTTTTTCTTAAACGATTAGAAATCAAGTAAGTATAGCTATAAAGGGATGCAGAATGAAACGAGGGCTCTTTTTGGGTGCGGTTGTGTCACATTTAGCCTTGTTTTCACAAGGAATTTCTACAGATTCTCTCGACAAAGAAGAAGCATTCATGGTCAGAAGGATCACAGAATTCTGGAAAGACCAGGATTTTGCCCTGGTGGAGAGACAAATATTTGTTTTTTTAGAAAAGTATCCCGATTCGACTCTTAAAGATTATCTCAAAGGAATTTTGGGGGATATTTATCTTAAAGATCGAAACTTTGAGAAAGCGATTGACACCTACTTATCGATTCAAGACTCTGACGTCGAAGAGAAGGTTCTAGTGAATGCATTACAAGCGATGTACGAGCTTAGCCGTTACAACGAATTGTATATGACAGGCAGCAAGTATTTAGCCCATCCGGAGATTTTTGAAGATCGGAAAGAGGAATTTCTTTTCCTTGTTGCCGAGGGTTTTTTTCGCAGCTCGCTAGATCAAGAGGAGGCTACTGCACTCCCCCTTTTACAAGAGGCTAAAAAGCTCTATGAAAAACTGGTCAAAACAAGTTACGGTGATCCTGCTCAATTTGCTTTAGCTGAAATCTACAAAAAGACAAATGAGCCCCAAAAATCGGCAGAACTTTTTAAAAAGCTTGCCTCTAAGTATAAGGATAAAAAAGAGGAGCTCCTCTTTCATGCAGGTCTCGCTGAATCCTCTTACAATCCTACAGGGGCGATCGATACGTTTAGCGAAGTGGTCGAAATGCGCGGAAGCAGACTCTTTACCAGCGCGTTTAATCGTCTTGTACTCATGTTTCAACTAGAAGCTTATGATTCTGTAATCGACTCCATCGATGTTGTTTTAGCCAACGCTG
>RGXB01000148.1 GCA_010029555.1 bacterium | reverse complement strand
CATTGCGCACGACTGGTGGATCTCACACCATCACGGGGACCGTTTCGCTGGCAGCGGATGCGGAGATCCAGGTCGACTCAAGCACGGGACTCACACTCAGCGGATCCACGAACGCGGTCTCGGCCACCAACAAGAACCTCACGATCGACGTCGCCGGCTCTCTCTCCGTGACGACGCCGATTGCAACTGGAACGGGAATCTTGACGAAGTCCTCGGCGGGAACCGCAACGCTGTCGGCCGCCAACACGTATACCGGCGCGACGAACGTGACTGCAGGAATGCTGTATATGTCCGGTAGCGGAACGCTGTCTGATTCGACACCAGTCAACGTTTCGAGTGGCGCAACGTGGGACTTGAACAGCATCTCCGATACGGTCGGCTCGATCGCGGGTGCAGGCTCAATCTCTCTCGGAACCGCGACACTCACCTCGGGTACTTCGACCGATACGACGTTTAGCGGAATCATCTCGAGCTCGAGCTCGAGCGGAGCGTTGGTCAAGCAGGGCTCTGGCTCGTTGACGCTCTCAGGAGTCAACACTTATGACGGAAGTACGACCGTCAATGTAGGCAGCCTCATCGTTTCCAACAGTTCAGGTCTCGGTGGCACCACCAATGGTGTGTCGGTGACGAGCGGCGCCGCACTGAAGGTCACCGGTGGAGTGACGATTGCTGAATACGTCACCATTGACGGAACTGGACTTTCGAACGCTGGGGCACTCGTCAACGTCTCGGGCAACAACGAGCTGACCCGAATAATGCAGATTGGGTCTTCCGGTGCAACGGTCGGTTCGGATTCGGGAACCCTGACCTTGTCCGGCCATGCAATATCTGGCACGAACGTCAACGTGGTCTTCACCGGCGCAGGTAACCACGTCGTTTCGGGCGCTGTGACTACTGGTACCGGCACGCTCACGAAGTCTGGTTCGGGAACGCTCACGATGTCCGGCTCGAGCACGTACACCGGGGCAACTTCAATTTCAGCTGGTTCGCTCACCATTGGCGCTAACAGTGCCCTTTCCGCCCAGACTGCAGTCTCGGTTTCGGACGGGGCGACGTTCAATGTTGCTGGGTACAGCCTCGAGGTTGGTTCGATTGAAGCGTCCGGCACGGGCGCGATCACTCTCGGGTCGGGAACACTCACGAGCGGTGGGCTCAATACTTCTACGACGTACGCAGGACTCATCTCCGGAACAGGTGGTTCGCTCTCGAAGAAGGGGACCGGAGTCCTCACCCTGAGCAACTCTTCGAATTCGTATTCCGGGACGACGACAATCACCAACGGCAAAGTCTCCGTGGCGGCAGATCGAAACCTCGGTGGAACCAGCGCCGGGGTGACGATCAATGGCGGAACACTTCTCGCCTCGGAATCCTTCACTCTTGCCTCGACGAGAAGCGTCACTCTTGGTGCATCTGGTGGCACGATCGAGACTGCTACGTCGAAGACCCTCACGTTTGGCGGTGTTGTGAGCGGAGAAGCATTGACGAAATCGGGTGCCGGAATTCTTGCGCTGTCGGGGACCAATACTTATACGGGTGCGACGACGGTGAGTGCGGGTTCGATCGCCGTGTCGAATGCGTCGAGCTTGGGCACAACCGCAGCAGCGACATCTGTGACGAGCGGTGCGTCGATCAAAGTGTCGGGGACCGTGACTGTTGCCGAGGCGTTGACGATTTCGGGGGATGGTTCGTCATCGGCTGGGGCGCTGCAAAACACCTCGGGAACGAATATCTGGTCTGGTGCGATCACCCTTGGGGCTACGTCAGAGATCCAGATTGACTCGGGGACGACCTTGACGATGTCGGGTGGTATCTCTGGCACGAACACGAACCTGACCATTGACAGTGTCGGTACCTCGACGGTTTCTGCTGCGATTGCCACGGGCACAGGAACATTGACAAAGTCGGGAGCGGGAACACTGACATTGTCAGCCGCGAATAGCTACTCGGGTACGACGACTATCTCAGCGTCTGGTGGCGGTATCACCGTGTCGGGCTCCGGATCGCTGGGATCTGGCTCGTATTCGTCAGGAATATCGCTTGGTTCATCGACGACGTTTACGTACGCATCATCGACGGACCAGACCCTGTCAGGCATCATCTCCGGTTCAGGTGCTCTGACGAAGAATGTGAGTTCGAGCACCTTGACCCTGTCCGGTGCGAACACCTACACGGGTATAACGACAATCTCGGCAGGAATCGTTGCTGCGTCGAATTCTGGATCGCTCGGAACGTCTACGGGTGCGACATCGATTACCTCGACTGGTGCGTTGTCGGTCAGTGGAGGCATCACGCTCACCGACGCACTGTCG
>RGXB01000147.1 GCA_010029555.1 bacterium | reverse complement strand
TTGCAATGAGCGCTTGAATTTTACTACTCATAATCCTCTTTTACACCTTCGATTAATGTTAGGTAAGATTGATACCTGGTTAAAGCGATTTTCCCCTTCTCCACATTTTTTTTCACATTGCACTCGGGCTCATGGGTATGGCTACAGGGAGAAAAAGCACATTTTTTTCCCGCTTTATGTATCTCTTTAAATAAAGGTTCTATCTCTTTTTTATCTAGATTAAAAAGACCAAAACTCTTAATTCCTGGCGTATCGATGCAATATCCACCCGATTTAAGGGGGATCAAAAGGGATGTAGTTGTAGTGTGAGAGCCTTTTTGTGTTTTGGTCATCACTTCTTTAACTCGGTAATTGCCTTGAACAATTTTATTGAGGATTGAAGTTTTTCCCACACCAGACTGGCCAGTCAAGACATTTGTGTAGCCACTCATAAGCTCTTTTAAATCTTCGATCCCATAATCGTTCATGGTGCTCAATCTGCAAACGGGAATATCTAATTCTTCGTAGACCTCTAACAGTTCCTCAAGATAGGGGGGGTGGGGTAAATCCATTTTATTCACAACCAAAACGGGGCGCATATTCTGTCTTAAACACGCAACTATGTAACGATCAATGAGGTTGGGTTTTATATGAGGAAAAGCAACCGATACACATATCAGAACCTGATCCACATTAGTCGCAATCAGCTGTTCTTTTCTTTGTCGTAAGTGGTCAGCTCGCGATAGGATATGCGTCCTGGGACTTATCGATTCGATCATTTTTTTCACAGGATCAAAAAAGACGTAATCCCCAACGCAAACAAGGTTTTTTTGTCTTGATCGCCCCTTTTTCAAAGCCCCTTTTAACTCGCACAAGAACCCAGCCCCTTCGAACTCGACAAAGATGCCCTCTGAAAGAACAGAAATCACCCTCCCTTTAGGAAGATTTGGGGCCACAAATGCCTCCCCCTTTTTTTGGTCGGTTTTTTTGTATTTGGAACGATCTTTGAGCGACTTGAGTTTTCGTTCTTTCTTGATTTGCCTTTTTTTTGGGCTAAATTTTTCTTCAAAGTCCACGAGTTTTTCCTAAAAAATAGAGCAAAATAGCACCGGCTTGGGCCACATTCAGGGACTCAGTTGTGGAGAGCATAGGTATTTTTACTTGAGTAGAGTGTTTTTTGAGCAAAGGGTCAATTCCTTGCCCCTCATGACCCAAAATGAGAGCAAATGAGGCCGGAGGGGAAAATGTTTCTATGCTTACACCCTCCATATCTGCCCCTATTAGAGGGATATTTTCCTCCAAAAGCTCTTTCGGCGAACCCATCCTTATAGGGACACGGAAAACGGCACCCATAGAAGAACGGATCGTTTTTTCGTTGAAGGGGTCAACGGAGGAGTCCAAAAAAAAGGCCTGATCAAAACCAAAAGCCTCCATGCTTCGCATCAAAGTCCCAACGTTTCCCGGGTCTTGCAGTCGGTCAAAAACTAGAATTTTTTCCCCTTTTTTTGCGGAAAACGGGGGGATTTTTACTAAAGCGGCCCATTTATCTTGAGAGGCGAGACCGGTTATTTTTTCTAAAATTTCTTTTGTAACAAAAAACGTTTCTTTTGCATGCGGATTTTGATATGGATCAAGAGTGAGGAGTACCTCTATGGGGTGGGATTGGGCTAATTCTTCGAGAAGGTGGTCTTTAAATACAAGACATAGCCCCTCTGTGTAGCGAAAAGTTTTATCGATCCGCAGTCGAAGAGCTTTTTGTACTATTGAGTTTTTAAGGCTGGTAAGGTGCATCATGAGTGTAGAACATGATACAGATTCAAGAATTAGGATGAAAGGCTCGCTTGCTATGCGGGTATTTATCACCTCTTGCGCCTTTTTAGTGACCCCCCTTATTTTTTACACCGCCTTTACCTACAAAAGCGAGTACGATAGAGCGTATAACCAGGTCTACGATTCGTTGAATATCTCCTTGGGAGACCACCTGAAATTCGTTAACGAGATTACCGACTTACAGGCTCACTTTTTGGACGCACTGTACGAGATCGTTGCCAATAGACCTGTAGACAATCTGAATTTATCTTTATCACAGTTTGTTACAGATGAGGCAATCTCCACCATTTTATATTTAAAAAATGATTCCTCGGGATTGATCTGCTTTGCCTCCAGTGTCCCCTCTTTGGTGGGAAAAAACTTCTCCGGTGAAATAGATTTAAAAAAAATTGATACTCTCAAGAGGAAATCATTTATAGGAAAAGATGCCGATGGGAATTATGCATTATACCTGATTCGCCTAATAAAGGATCCTAAAACCGAATTCATCACAGGGGCGGT
>RGXB01000146.1 GCA_010029555.1 bacterium | reverse complement strand
CAAAAACCCCTTTAAGATCTAAAAAGTCAGCTTCGGGGTTTTCCAAAGTAATGCTCACCTGGGTAAGTTCTTTAAAATGGGCACCCTCTTTAAAGTAGACGTTACCGATTTCAAACCCTTCAAGAGTATGACAGTGGTGGTTTTGGTTATGCAAAACCGATTCAAGAGCGCCATAAAGATGAGTTGTACGTAAAATAGAGCGGTCGGAGAGTGCGTTCTTCACTTCAATCGTGGAATGAGGATTCAAGAGATGCTCTTTATTGATTAAAGAGGGTGTCATCATCTCCATCAAACCCTGTTCAAGGAGTTTTTTTCTCAAGAGCCGTTTGAATGCAACATGCCTATCCGGTGGAGTATCACTTAGGGGGATGGAGGCCGGTTTCTCCAGAAGGCGATCGAAGCCGATGATTTTGATCACCTCTTCGATGAGATCAATTTCGGTTTTCAAGTCGGTGCGGTAGGGGGGTATTTCGACTTTTAAGCTTTGCGAGCTCTCTTCAAGAATTTTCATATCCAACTGGATAAAAATTTTCTTAAGTTCGTCCATCGAGGTTTTGATTCCGAGCAAGGACTCGACTCTAGGCAAATGGATCTGGGCTGTATGGGCTTTAAAAGTTTGGCTGTGGGAGGTCGATGTAAAAGAGACTGAGGCTTTTCCATAAGTCGATAACAGGTAGCTTGCATACTCTAAAGCCAGTTCCACGCCATCAGGATCGGTCTGGTTTTCGAATCTTTGAGAGGATGGGGTGGATAGGCGCATGGTTTTGGCTGTGCGCCTGATAGAGGTTGGAAGAAATTGAGCCGATTCCAGGATAATATTTTTAGTCGACTCGGTAACAGCGCTTGATTTGGAGCCGATCACACCTGCGACAGCCTCCACCCTTTTTTGCGAAAGGATAACAATCGCGTGGGCCGGAATCTCCACATCGGTATCTAGCAACGTTTTAAACGGAGCGGCATGGGGTTGCAAAGCGATATGTAGGGGTCCTGAAAGGAGATCCTCATCAAAAGCATGCATCGGTTGGCCAAGAGCCATTTGGACATAGTTGGTGACGTCCACAATTAAGTTTTTCGGCACCATGCCTGCAGCTTTCAGACGGTGCTGCATCCAGTCGGGTGAGGGGCCATTGTGGATGCCATGAAGGGTCTTTAGAGAGTATTTAAGCACATACTCTTTTGCCTGTGTATCTATCGTGTAGCAAGGGGCGTTTAAAATTGGCTGAACCTCCCCCATTTTAGGCGATTGAACCTTTCTGTCTAACAGCTGGCTCAAAAAGCGCGCAACACCAAGAATAGAACGAGTATATCCCAGGTCGGGGGTTTGGCTCACCTCTAAATGATTTTCATCAAAACTGTCGACCTCTAGACCGCAAAGGGTCATTTTATCGCTGAGATTTTGTAGCGGGATATCGTCGATGTCTATAAATTCTTTAAGCCAGTCTAAAGGTACTTTCATATCCCTAAAAGGGTAAATCTTTTCCCTTTTTCACTCAATTCGAAATAGCCCTTTTTGAAAAAATTTTCGCGCCTTAAGTCCTTTAGGACAAACCTTTGAATTTTAGTTGCAAATTGGATGCATAAGCTCTTTGTTTAAAAAAATCCCCCGTTTTAAATTCGATTGAACCTAAATTTCAAAAAAAGGTGTAATGATTAGAAAATGGAAGAAAACCGCTTTCCCACCAAGCTTTTGACCGCGTTAATCCTCTCATTGACGTTCAATGTCGTTTTTATTTCGACCCAGGTGTTAAAGGCTTGGGAAAAAAAAGAGCTTATGACCACGATTCGTCTTGTGGATCCGGTTATTGATGCACGAAAAATTCGGGGAGTCGGAGGGGAGATCCTCAAGCAGTTCTTTTCGATGTCGCATGAGCAGCTACAGCTTGAGTTAATGAATTCCCAGCATGTGGAGAGTGGGTTTTTGCGCCGTGATTTGGCTCTGGGGGTTTTGACCCAGTACCACTATTTTCCCATTGAAAAGGTTTTGGTCTCCTCTGATTTGCAAAAAAGGGAGATTTTTTTTGAAAATGAGGGGGGGGAAAAGATCAAGGTAACTCTTTTTGCAGGCCTAGCGGATTCCCAGTTTTTTGCTGTAAAAAAGTTTCTCGACACCGAGCTTTGGCCTCTATCTACAGAGGGTTTAATCCATGAACTCAGACGTTGGGGAGAAAAAGCGCCCGATACCCTTAAAAAAGCCCTATTCTGTACTCCAGAGTTTCAAAGGCTGGAGAGAGTTTTTGAAGCATCAGCAGTTGTCATGGAGCCGGAAAATATTTTGCAGGTATTGACAACTGAATATTTTTCATTTTCGTA
>RGXB01000145.1 GCA_010029555.1 bacterium | reverse complement strand
AAAAAACATGCTGTTATGATCACGGCCCACGGCTCTTATGCACCCCTTGAGCAGAACGGATCAGATAGCCAATTTTTCGCAGAGGTGAATTTTAAAGAGCTGGATCGGCTTATTTCCCAAATTGGTGTTCAGGCGCCTGGGTTTGAAGTGGGTAATCTTCGTCTTCTTAAAAGTGTCGTTCCTATGGAATTTGAACATCAGGGGAGCATATTTTATAGACTGGGAATCTCTTTGGTAGATCGACAAGTGAAAGTAAATCCGAATCCTATCGCCCAATTCCAAGCTGGAGTGGGGGAGATCTCCAAGCTTTTGGGGCACTTGACCCATGGAGAACTTAGTCCCAAGTACCTTAGCGGGCCTATTGGGATTGTGGGTGCGATGCAAAAAGGGTGGTCAGAAAGCTTCAAAGACGGGGTTTTTTGGCTCTCAACGATTAGCTTAAATCTTGGTGTCATGAATTTGTTGCCCTTGCCTGTCCTTGACGGGGGGCATATTGTCCTCAATCTTTTTGAAATGCTTTTTAAAAGGAGAGTCGACAGGAAAGTGATGGAGCGTATTTTTGTCCCATTTATCATTCTGCTTATCGGTTTTGCTCTATTTGTGACCTTCCATGACATCATGAAGATATTTGGCATGCTAAGATTTTAGATTTAAAATTCGAAAGAAAATTTCACAAACTCTTGATTCTAACTTGTGTAGGAGATAGAATGGTCGGCCTCAGACAAATCCAAGTTTTCAAAGCTTATGTTCTTTGTACGCGCCATTCTTTTTGCACTTTTGCCACTCTCTTTTTTGTGTGCAGCCTCTAAAGAGATCACCTTTTCGTTATACATATACTTAAATGGTGTCGAACTCGGGGTCTACGATATACCCTATAATCTAAATGGCGCCTTGAATCTCGATTCTGAAGGATTCAAAAAAGCTATCTACCCATACTTGAATGATGTAGGGGTCGGGGAGATGAACGAATTTTTGTATGGGCAGGGCTCTATATTCTCTACTATCGAGGAGGACAACTATAGTACACCTTTAATAGATGATCCGGGTGAAATTACTATCGACTATGATGATGCAGCTAAGGTCCTTTATGTTTGGATGCCCGACGCGTATTTGAATCAGAGTTTTTTGGATAAAAAAGCACAGGAGGTTGAGGTCCCTTTGATCAAATCGGGCACAACAAGCGGATATCTAAACATCACCTATGGCCATAAAGTTTTCCATAAGTTTTATAGAGAGCTGAACATTCCTCAAAACCAGGATTTTGCAAACTTTGATCTCTCCTTAAATGTAAAAGATCTGGTTTTTCAAGGGTTTCTATACGCAGCGACAACAAATCCCGGGATCATTAATCGAGGGAATTTGATTCTTACAAAAGATTTTGAAGAGATGAAAGCCCGATTGGCTATCGGAGATCAAGGGAGCTATAGCTTTGGTTTGCAAAATTCTATACCTCTATTAGGAGCCTCACTAAGTAAAGGGATGAATGTTTTTGTGAATCCGACTATATCCTCTGCGTCTCGTAATGAATTCTTTCTCAATGCCCCGATGAAAGTTGAGGTGTACATCGACGGAATTTTGTACCAGACTATGGAGTTGCCAGCGGGCCCACACCTTTTACAGAACTTTCCTATCATTCAAGGATTAAACAACGTTAAATTGAGAATTACGAACCCCATAGGACTGGAACAGACAATCTCGTTGAACTCTTTTTATGAGCCAAATCTACTGCCCGAACGGGAACTTGAGTATTTTGTTACTGCCGGATTTCCCAACTTCAGCGAAGAGGGCTTCAATTACAACTACCAGTTTAATAGACCTACTTTGATGTCCTCTGTAAGATACGGGTTTGTGAATAACTTTACATTGGGCTCGTATCTGCAAGGCAACGCTTCAGGTGCCTATTTTGGCGCGCAGGCGGTATATGAGTATAGTGCCGTAAGGGCTCTTTTGGATTTAGGGTTTTCCTGCCCAAAAGATAAAGAGGTGGCGACTAAAATGCGTCTTGCCCTTTCGAAGGGTCTTTTAAAGACGGCTCCCAAGCTTTCTTTTGACTACGAATTATCTCTTGAGGCCCAAGAAAAATATTTCAGCTATCTGCAGGCCCCCACGTTAGGTAATCCTCTCTATCTCTCACTTGCCGCGAGGATTGCAAAAAAATTTCCTTGGGAGGTGAAAACGAGTTTCACCGGTTCCTACAATTTCGATCGAAATAACAAGGACCGCTACTTTGCTCAGTTTAAAGTCGAAAAGACCTTTTTTGAAACCATGCTTGCACGTTTCCTTTTTATTTTTAAGGGAAGAGATAGTCGTCCAGGGGGAGTCTCGAGCTGGAAAAATGATTTTTTTATCGCTTTTGGATTGGATTTTGTG
>RGXB01000144.1 GCA_010029555.1 bacterium | reverse complement strand
TGGTAAAAAAAACACCTAGACCCAGTAAAGCCCCAAAAATTCCTAGGAATGCGGAGGAAAAAGCTCGCAAAGCGGAGGAAAAGATCGACTCACGTATGAAATTCATGGATGTACCTCTCTTAAAATTAGATATTGTAGTTTGTTCTCAAAAGCCTTCCCTTCGGAGATCGCTAAGTGAAGATTTTTCTCATTTTAGCGTAAAATTTACTTTTTTAGGAATGAAAAAGGGGTTTTTGTTCAGAGGAAGAGAGATGCCTGCGAATCATTTGCCCATATTTAAATGATAAATAGGGAAAAAGCAGGGTCAGGTACTGAAAATAGTCCACTCCCCAGATCGTTGTTATCAGGACAATAAACTGCAAAAAAGTGATCAGTTTCCCATAAAAGTTGGACCCCACCTCGGCAGATTTGAGAAATTTTTTGTAATAAATCAAAAGGGAAAGCAGCACTACATCACGTAAAAAAAAGAGGGCAAAAAAAAGGGGGTGAAAATCTTTTTCCAAAAGGAGCACGGTAGAGACAAAAAGGATAAAAAATTTATCTGTTAAAGGATCCATAATAGCCCCAAGACGGGAAACCAGCCCAAAGCGTCTCGCTACCCAGCCGTCAAAAAAATCGGAAAGGGCTGCAAGGAAGATAGCCGCCATGCGGATTTCAAAGCTTGTCGTTAGAAACGCTAGAGCTAAAGGAATCCTTGTCAGCGAAAGCATCGTTGGTAGATATCTCATAACTTTTGCGTTTTTCGCCGTATAAATACATAAAATAGACCCAAAAGGGCTATAATAGGGAGGAAAAAAATCCATTTCTCTTTTATTTGGTCTGTGTTCGACCCGAACTGGTAAAACAGGCTGAAGATGCAAATTGTCCAAATAAATGAAGCCACTAAATCGATTAAAACAAACCTTAAATAGCGGAATTTAAACATTCCAGCCCCAATAAACATTGCTAGACGAAAGCCAAAAGGGATAAATCGACCTACGACAAACGTCAAGCCTCCATATTTATGGAAGAAGCTTTGGATTAGATCAAGGCGCTCTTGAGGTAGAAACCTTGAGATTTTTTTTATTTTTAAAAGGGGAAGCCCAACGAATCGGCCTATCCAATAATCCACCTGCCCGCAAAAAAAGGTTCCCAGGTAGCAGGCAAAGAAAAATGGGGTAAAAGATTCAAAATAGACCGCTATCATCGCACCGGTAAAAATGAGCAAATCGAGGCTTACGACGAAGGTGAGGCTTGAACAGGCTATGCAAAAAAAGACCAAAAGAGGGGCTAAATCGGGGTATTGGTTTGCGAGGTCGTGGAGTTTTTGCGTAAATACCTCTACCATTTTTGTTACGCCCGTACTAGTGTTTCATCGGTTTCGCTCGGAGGTACAGCCTCAGGTGTAGCCGGCGTAGGTTCATTTGGAGCATGGGAGAGCTCATCAAACTGTTTGCCTAAAGATTTTACTGCAGAGATCCAACTGATGAAGAACAGCCCCAAAAAGACTCCAACCACAGGGGTGCTCATCGAGACAGATCCTAGTGTGATAATAAGGGATTGGTGGATAAGTCCGCTTCCCGATTTTCCAAGGCGAGAGCCGACTCCATCGATCGCCGCTTTTCCCTTAAGTTTTGACTCTGGGGATAGCGGTATAAAGGCGATCTCTTTGGTTGTATCAAAGAAGGTGAATTTGCACGCTCTGGAGAAAACATTTTGCATCGAGCCTATAAGGACAATTAGCATCAGCGGAGTTGCCCCAAGTACATAGGAAAAGTGGTGTAAAAAGGGTGTTTCACGGAAGTAGTGGCAAAGGAAAAATAGGGCGCCCGAGATGAGGAGGATCACCGGAGTGACAAGAGCGCTTGTGGTCCAACCAAAACGGCGTGTGACTGGCCCTGTGACAGCGAGGGACAAGAATGTAGACATAGCGCCAATCCACCAGATCACTCTTCCATAAAAAGCGTTTTGCTCAGTTGGATTTGGGTAGAGCTGTTGCACTTGATCCTTCCAGACAACTTCGATCATATTCAAGGAAATATTATAGGATAGAACAATAATCGCAATATAAATCAGATAGCGGGATCTAGCTAGATAGGCAAAATTTTTGCGCATCCCCATCCGCACCTTCTCAGGTTCGGGTTTTAAGGGGTTGCTTTTCATCTCATGGGAAAAAAACGAGTGATTGATGTAGCGAAACAGGAACATAGAGGCGGTGCCACTTAAAACAATCACTAAAGAGATGAGAGAGAGCGATTGCCCCCAGCTATCCCCCTCATAAAAGGGGAGCACAAGAGAGCCTGAGGAGAGGTAGCCGATCGCTTCTCCGGCAAGCATAGTAGCAATGTTGGCCCCAACCCCTAGGATAGCATAGTAGCGTTTTGCATCCGAA
>RGXB01000143.1 GCA_010029555.1 bacterium | reverse complement strand
ACGTCTACTAGCTCTTGTCTAATATTGAGGATCTTTTCTTGAATGTCTAAATCAGAGAAAAGGTTATCCAAACCTATTTTATTCCTATTTTCAACAAGGGATTCGCTTGCCAGTAAATCCTTCAGAATCTTATTTTTTAACCCTAAAATGGTTTGGTGGGTTTGATATTCGAAGTAGCTAAAAGCTACCATGCTGCTCAAAATAAGCTCCGCCTGTATAGACTCGGCAAGCTCCGTCATGACTTTTCCCAACGCTGCTTGATAGCGCATCCTGTTTTTTCCCCAAAAGTCAAATTCGTAAGAAAAATTAAGGGTAAGATCGAGAATGTTTGCACTCTGAGGGGGGGTTAGGCTTGGAGGTAAGGGGTAAAAACCACGAACAAATCCGTTTTTTCCGAAATAGGTCCAGTCCTCTGTGTAATTACCCGAGAGGTTGGGGTAAAGTTTTGAACGCACTACCTTTGCATATTGATTGGAGCTGACCCATTTCGCCTGCGCCTTTTTAAGTGAGGGGTTTTGCCGAATTGCTTTTTCTATAAGGGTACTTAGTTGGCTATCTTCAAAAAAATCCCACCATTGTCTCTGAGGCCACCCCCCCTTGCAAAATTGCATAGAGGTGAATGCCTCGTCAAGCGGTGCGTGCAGGGATATAGGCAAAGAGACGTCTGCCTTTTCTACGTCGCGATTACAAGAAAAAAGCATCCCCATTATGATAAAAACCTTTAATGAATTTTTAGATGAAAATCCCATTATTAATCCTGCTATAACTAACGAAGGATAAAAAATAAATAAGAATAAACTTTTTATAAGGCCATTTACTATAGAGGCTTTAGGGAGGGGAAAAATAGGCAGCAATTTCTCTAAAATCTTTTAGCTCCTGATGGACCCAATCTTCGGATAAACCAAGCTCAGTTGCCATAATTTTAGCCACATCAGAGGCAGCCTCCAGTGTGCTTTTTGCATCTAAAAAAAGGGCCCTAGTTCTGCGGCATAAAACGTCTTCAAGACGTCTTGCCATCTCTTCTCTTACAGCGAACAGAATCTCCGCTTTTATGTAGGGGAGTTTCGGATGGATTTTTTTTGCGTATTCGGGTTGGGTTTTAGCGATTTTCAAAATAGCTTCTTTATCGGTTCCGTAGGGCAAAAGGGGATCATATGCATCAAAAGTATCCAGATACCCATGGAGTTTAAGGTGTTCTGTTCGGGATTTTTTTTTATGCATATTTAGCTTTTTTTGGCAGGCATCGATCGCGTCTTCACCCATCTTTCTAAAAGTGGTCCATTTCCCCCCTACGAGGGTAATAAGCCCACTTGAAGAGACCTCAATCAGGTGTTCTCTACTTATCGCTTTGGTCGGTTTATTTTTTTCTCTGATAAGAGGTCTTAGACCCGAAAAAACACTCAAGATATCTTTTCTAGTGGGTGGTTTATCCAGGTATTTTGCACTCTCTTTTAAAAGAAATTCGATCTCCTCCTCTTGGTATTGGGGTTCTAGATCGATAGTTTTTTTAAAAGTATCGGTGGTTCCTAATAAAACTTTATCATGCCACGGCACAATAAATAGGACACGTCCATCAGCTGTACTTGGAATAAGGACGGCAGTCTCTTTGGAGAGGAAACTTTTAGGGAGTACCAAGTGGATCCCTTGGCTAGGGGCCATCATTGTGTGCGCTTCAGGGTCATCTTGGTGGCGAATACCGTCCGCGAAAACACCCGTGGCATTCAGGATCACTTTCCCACTAAAGAAGATGTTTTCTTTAGTGAAAAAATCTTCCGCTAGCAGTCCATGAAGCTGACCGTTTTCTTTTACGAGTTTTACCACTTTCATGTAATTGAGGCAAATTGCCCCAAGATTTACAGCTGTACGAGCCAATGTGATCAAAAGTCTCGCATCATCAAATTGCCCGTCTGAATAGACAAGCCCCCCCTTGAGCCCATTTTTTTGGATTTCAGGTGCCGCCTCAATCACCTCTTTTTTTGAGAGAATTTCGGTTTTTTTGAGGCTATAGGAAAAAGAGAGAAAATCATAAATTTTTAATCCAGCTCCATAAAATGGGAGCTCGTACCAGTGATAAACCGGAATCAGAAAACGGCGCTCTGAAACAAGATGGGGGGCATTTTTTGTAAGAAGCCCCCGCTCCTTAAGGGCCTCTCTGACAAGTTTTATATTCCCTTGCTGAAGATATCTTAGCCCACCATGGATGAGCTTTGTCGATTTTGAGGAGGTCCCCTTTCCAAAATCGAGCTGCTCCACCAAAAGAACCTTGAGACCTCGAGTTGCAGCGTCGACAGCGCTTCCCAATCCTGATGCCCCCCCACCAATTATGATCACATCAAAAGAGGATTCTTTTCGGGCTTTTTTAAGGAGTTCTTCACGATGCATCTTCATTTTCCAGCGCTT
>RGXB01000142.1 GCA_010029555.1 bacterium | reverse complement strand
TGGCGGTATCGTTAACACCAATTCCAACCTGACTGTTTCCAACTCCACTTTGTTTGGAAATACAACTCCGGGAAATGGTGGTGGCATTCTTAACTTTACTGGGTCATCAACCCTCAATATGACTAATTCCACTCTTTCAGGTAATTCGGCGGGGAATAGCAATTTTGCAGGCAATAACGGCGGTGGAATTCAAAATTATGGAACCATTAATAATCTTTCCAATACCATCATCGCCAATAGTGTCAGGGGTGGGGATTTTGTTGGAAACGCACCAACGGTATCAAACAACAACTTAATCACAAATGGTTCCATAACTGGGGCTACCACGGTAACCAGTGCGCAGCTCAAACTTGGCTCCCTGCAAGATAACGGTGGCCCAACCTTTACCATGGCTCTTGGTGCTGGCAGCGTTGCCATTGGCACTACCGCAGGCATTGGTACGGATCAACGTGGCATCAATCGCACCACCAATGATATTGGTGCTTATTCCTTCGGTATTCAAGTTACTAATACCACCGATAGCATAACCATTCCTAGCGTAGGTTCGCTTCGTTACGCAATCAATCTAGCTAACATGACTCTGGGTAATGATCAAATAAGTGTCAACCTAACGGGTGCTAGTCCCTATACGATCACTATGGCTTCCACGCTAAACATCATCCCGGGGTTTGGTAACGTAAACATCACCGGCCTTGGTGCAAGCAATCTTAACATCAGTGGTAATGGTGGTAATTTCAGTGTTTTCTCTGTCGCTAATGGTGGTAATCTTTTTATATCCGAAGTCACTGTATCTGGTGCAAAGTTGACTTCCGGCAACGGCGGGGCCTTTAATAACTCAGGTATCCTGACCGTCATCAATTCCACCATCTCCGGCAATTCTGCTAGCAAAGGTGGGGGCATCTGGAACTCAGGCACCCTCACCGTTTCCAATTCCACCATCTCAGGCAATTCAGCAACCAACTACGGCGGCGGCATCTATAATAATAGTAGTGGTGTCCTTAATATTTCTAATTCTGAAATTTCGGGTAACTCCGCATCTTTCGGCGGTGGTATTTTTACCCAGGGTAACCTTACCATCTCTAATTCTAAACTTTCTGCCAATATTGCTAACGATGGCAATGGCAATGGCGGTGGTGGAGGGATACGAAATGAAGGCACATCCAAACTCACCATTATAAATTCCACCCTTTCGGGCAATACCGCATATAGTGGTGGTGGAATCTCAAACTTTAGCAACCTTACCATTTCCAATTCCACCTTCTTTGACAATTCTGCTACCTTTGGAGGTGCTATAGAAAACTTTGAGGGTAGCTTCTCATTGAACAATTCCACCCTCTCCGGCAATTCTGCTATACGAGGTGCTGGCCAAGGTGGCGGCATTTACAACAGAGGCGATGGCACGATCTCCAATTCCACCCTTTCGGGCAATTCTGCAAACTCTGGTGGCGGCATTTTTAACCTCATTGGCCCTCTTACCATCTCCAATACCATTATCGCCAATAGTACTAGCGGTTTAGATTATGCTGGCGGCGGTACCGTTGTTTCTTCTAACAATTTAATTACTAACGGAACTTTATCTGGGTCAATTACAGTTACTAGTGCACAACTTAAACTTGGCCCCCTACAAGATAACGGTGGCCCTACCTTCACCATGGCCCTTGGTGCTGGCAGCGTTGCCATCGGCACTACCCCAGGCACTGGTACGGATCAGCGTGGCATCAATCGCACCACCGCAGATATCGGAGCTTATTCCTTTGGTATTCAAGTTACTAATAATGGTGATAGCAATACGGTTGGTTCTGGCTCATTGCGTGCTGCAATCAATCTGGCCAATAACACCCCTGGTAATGATGGCATTAGTTTTAACTTAACTGGATCAACAACCATCACCTTGGCTTCCGCCTTGCCCACTATTGCGAAGGCCACATTTGCAGGCAGTGTAACCATCAATGGCCTTGGAGCTTCTTTGCTTACCATCAGTGGTAATAGTAGTGGTTTTAATTTTTTTAATATTGCTGCCGGGGGTAGTCTCTTCATCTCTGGCGTAACTGTTTCCGGTGCAGTTTTTACTTCGGGCAATGGCGGTGCATTTAATAACTTGGGTTCCCTAGCAATCTCTGCCTCCAAGATTACTGGTAATTCAGCATTAAACGGTGGTGGGATTATTAATCAGGGGACTTCCCTTGTCGTTAAAAATTCCATCATATCGAACAATACAACTGCGGGTTATGGTGGTGGTATTAATAACTACAATGGGGGCACCATCTCCATTTTCAATTCCACCATTTCGGGCAATAGCGCAACCAACGGTGGCGGTGGCATCATCAATACTAATTCCAACCTCACGATTGCTGATTCAGTTTTCACGGGCAATTTAAGCGCTACAAATAATGGCGCTGG
>RGXB01000141.1 GCA_010029555.1 bacterium | reverse complement strand
TGTCGACTCAAAAGTTATCTAAGCCCCGACTTAAAACTCTTTACACTGATAAAGTGCGAGGGGACCTTACTGAGCGTTACAAATACAGTAACCCCCATCTTGTACCGAAATTGGAAAAAATCGTTATCAGCACGGGGTTGAAAGAGGCATTAAAAGATAAAGCAGTTATCCAAGATGCAGTTTATTCACTTAGTATGATCAGCGGCCAAATGCCGGTAAAGACCAAAGCTAGAAAATCTGTTTCTAACTTTAAATTGCGCGAGGGGCAAGAATTAGGTGCGAAGGTTACACTTCGTGGGGACCGTATGTGGGATTTCCTTGATCGAATGAACACAATGTCCCTTCCTGCGACACAGGATTTCCAAGGATTACCTAAAAAGTTTCACAAGGGGAACTACGCTTTTGGACTATCAAGATGCGAGTGCTTCCAGGAGATCGACTTTGATAAAGTGAAACATGTTATCGGTTTGAATGTTCAAATCGTAACTACGGCGAAAAACGAAGACGAGTGCTTTCATTTATTGTCAGCTCTCGGAGTTCCATTTAAAAAATAGGTGTAATCCATGACCGTATCAGATCCAATCGCAGATCTTATTGTTCGCATCAAGAACGGGATCGCAGCTGAACACAAGTACGTTGATTGCCCCCTTTCTAAACAAAAGGTTGCAATTCTTTCCGTTCTAAAAGAGCTTGGGTTCATCAACGATTTTATTATCAATGAGGAGTTGAAGCTTCTGAGAGTCTATTTGCGTTATGGCATGAATAGACATTCAAGAATCTCCACACTCAGACGGCTTTCCTCTCCGGGTCGCCGTTTATATGTAACAGCTGAAACCATCCCTTATGTCAAGAATCGCAAAGGAGATATTGTTATCTCCACATCTCAGGGAGTCATCTCTGGCAGCGAAGCTCGCAAAAGAGGAATTGGCGGCGAAATTATTTGTAGTGTCTCATGACGCGAGGAGTCCATGTCTAAGTTAGCAAAAAAACCCTTGATTATCTCATCCAAACACAAGGTGACACAAACTGGAAGTCTTCTCACTATTCAAGGAACAAAAGGGACCTTGAAAAGAGAAGTCAACTCGCAAGTGCACGTCGAAATAAAAGGGCAAGAGTTGTTTGTTCTTCCAAAAGACGAGTTCAGCGAAAAAAAGTTTTTGGGTACAGAATTCGCTTTGATCCGCAACGCCCTTATGGGAGTAGAGAAGGGTTTCGAAAAGAAACTTCAGCTCGTAGGAGTGGGATTTAAAGCGCAAGTTGTTGGAAAGTCTTTAGACCTAGCACTCGGTTTTTCCCATCCAGTAAAGGTGGAAATTCCTGAGGGTCTTACTGTAGCAGTCGAAAAGCAAACGATGATTACGATCACCGGAATCGACAAGCAGAAAGTAGGCCACTTTGCCGCAACAATTCGTGAAATTAAGAAGCCTGAGCCTTATAAGGGCAAAGGTATCCGTTATGAGGGCGAGTATATCAAGCTCAAAGCGGGTAAATCTGCATCCAAAAAGTAGAGAATAGTTATGTCACATAAAAAATATAGTCTCAAAGAAAAACGGGCTATGAGAGTGCGTAGCGGAATTAAAGCAGTATCGAATAGACCACGTCTTTCAGTATTCAAATCCCATAAGCATCTCTACGCTCAATTGATTGATGACACCCAAGGAGTTACACTCGTGGGTCTCTCATCCAGCTCTTTTGAAGGAGCGACAAAGACAGAAATCGCAGCTAAATTTGGCGCAGCGTTTGCGGCGAAAGTAGCTGAGAAGAAAGTCGAAGAGGTCGTTTTCGATCGTGGCGCCAGCAAATTTCATGGCCGGGTCAAGGCTTTTGCCGACTCTGCTCGTGAGAATGGTTTGAAATTCTAAAGAGTAGAGAGAGAAAAATGTCATTTGATAAAAAAGGACAGCACAAAGAGTCCTCAGATCTACAAGACAAAGTCCTTTTTGTAAACCGCTGTGCAAAAGTCGTTAAAGGTGGTCGCACCTTTAGCTTCTCCGCTCTTGTATCAGTAGGGGATGGAAAAGGTCGTCTCGGGATCGGATTTGGTAAGGCGTCAGACGTATCTGATGCGATCCGTAAGGGTACCGAATCAGCTATGAAAAACGTACGTCAATACCCCATCGGCGAAATCACGATTGAACATCAAGTACACGGCGCGGCCGACGGTACAGAAGTTTTGATTAAGCCGACGGAAGACGGAACAGGTATTATCGCTGGTTCGTATGTTCGTATCCTTCTGGAGCAACTAGGTGTCAAAAATATTGTTGCTAAGGTTCTAAAAGGTCGTAATCCTGCGAATATCGTGCGTGCCACGATTGCAGCTTTGGAGCAATTGGAATCCTCAGCTAAGGTAGGTGTCTAATGAACTTATACGAACAATTTGAAGGTTTAAACCATAAGCGCAGAATGCGCGTTGGCCGAGGAATCGGA
>RGXB01000015.1 GCA_010029555.1 bacterium | reverse complement strand
AAGGCCGCCTTAGATCCCTCCTGCAGGGTGTTTTCTTTTTTATTGAGTACAATATCATGAAAAGCTCCCCTTAACCCCTCCTCATTTTCGGTAAAAAGGGCCTGGTCAAATGGGCCGTATAAAAACATATCAGGCAGTCTCCAATCCCCCTGCCTTGTATCTACCGAGGGCAAATTGGAGGTGTCCAGACGTAAACACCCCTTTTTCTCTACGAAAATCTTAGGTGGCGCTAAACCGGATTCTCTCCAACGATTGCGAAATTGGAGCTGAGGGAGAATGTGTAATTGCTGTTTTTTTTGCGATTGATTTGTGGCCTCAAGGCGAATAAATATGTCATAAGGGGTATGTTTGAAGTACTCAATCTTGAGATCGAAATAGCCCTCATCGAAAACCTTAGTATGGTAAATTTCATATTCTCTTTCGGCGGTTGTCAGCCCTTTAGAAACATCTACCAACTCCTGGTAGGGAAACGCCTTAACTGGGTACTTGTAGAGGTACTCGACATATGAGTGATCTTTGTTTGCTGTAAGATGATAATAGAGCTCTTTTACATCCTCACCATGATTCCCCTGATGGTTGGAGAGTCCAAAAAGCCTCTCTTTCAAAATAGGATCTTTGCCGTTCCAAAAAACAAACGAGAAGATAAAATTTTGCCTAAAATCACAAAAACCGGCTATGGCATCTTCCCCGTAGCGATACGGGGTGTGTATCGCTTTATAGAAATCAAACCCGGTCCAGGGGTCGGTTGCAGGGCATGTATCCTCGCGCACCGTGCCCCAAGAGCGCTCGCTTACAAAACAGCCTAAATCATAATTTCTTACCGGATCTTTACGGTTAAAGAGCGGACCATTCTCAGAGGGTCTCTTGGGTAGGGGAGGATCGTGCTCTGTCATACCAAACCCTTAATTTCCCCATTGCGTCCTCGCAAGAAATCAAAGACATAGTGACATGTCCGAGCAGCTCGTAACTGTCTAAAAGATTCACTTTTTCTTGCTCGTTCCAATCCTTAAACCCATGATTGCTTTTATTTGTAAATCTTGCGGTATAAGAAATGATTGTCAAGGCAATTGAAGAAACGACTCCTAGAGTCGCAACTACGATCAATTTGGCATGGGAAATGGATAGACGAAGGGGTTCTTTGGTTATGTTTTTATCCCCCACTCCCCTTTCAGTTTGACTGTACTGCCTATTTTGGATGTCCCATTTATCTAAAATCGATTCCACTTCAGAAAAGTAGAGTTCTCTTAAAAGCATATTGAATCACCATTAAATTTTTGACTTTATGAAAAAGCTTTAAACACCTTTTCTTAATCTGTTTAGGGTAAATTATTTAGGGAAATTTAGGTTAATTTACGGTTCTTTTTCAATCAAAATTTGCAAAACAAGGATTAGATCGGTAAAATAGATCCGTTATGGCTAAAAAATGTGTTGTAGTCGGACTTTCGGGAGGAGTCGATTCGTCGCTAAGCGCTAAACTTCTTAAAGATGAGGGGCACGAGGTGATTGGGCTTTTCATGAAGAATTGGGATGAGGAGAATGAGGCGGGCTTTTGTCCGGTAGAAGAGGACCAAAAAGATGTGATCCGCGTCGCCTCCACGCTTGAAATCCCCTACTACACCGTCAACTATGCCAAGGAGTATAAAGAAAAAGTTTTTGACACCTTTCTTGAGGGTCTAAAAAAAGGGCTTACACCGAATCCTGACCTGTTGTGCAACAGGGAAATCAAATTCAACGCACTCCTTAAAACCGCACAAAATCTGGGTGCAGAATTTTTGGCTACCGGCCACTACTGCAGGCGGGATTTGGACGGACGACTTTTAAAAGGGATCGACCCCTATAAGGACCAAAGCTATTTTTTGGCTCAAGTCCCCTCTTCTGCCCTCCAAAAGGCCCTCTTCCCCATAGGATCGCTACACAAACCGGCCGTGCGGGAAATGGCAAAAATGGGTGGGCTTGCCACGCATGCGAAAAAAGATAGCACAGGAATTTGCTTCATAGGGAATAAAAATTTTAAAAAATTTATTCAAAACTATATCCCCTCTACCCAAGGGCATTTCTACGACCTCGAGAGTAAGCAAAAGATTGCAAGCCACGAGGGTGCCTGCTTTTATACGATCGGGGAAAGGGCGCGCATTTCGGGGCATGACGCCCCCTACTTTGTGGCAAAAAAAGAGGAGAATGCCGTTTTTGTCGTCAAAGGGGGGAATCACCCTCTTTTATACACTTCTAATGTACAGGTTTCCAATCCTTTCTGGATACACGATACCCCCGATTGGACTAGGACCTACACCGCAAAAATCCGTTACAGGCAACAGGACCAGGAGTGCAAGCTTATAAAGGGGGAAAACGGTTTACTTGTTGAGTTTAAAGAACCTCAGCGAGCTGTGACTCCGGGCCAATTTGCCGTCTTTTATGATGGTGATGTCTGCCTGGGTAGCGCAATCATTGATTGAGCTATTTTGTAATATCTGCTATTATTTACCCTAATGAAAAAGACCTACCTTACCTTTAAAAAAATCAGCATCTTATTGATAGACATCCTGTTACATGCAGGCCTCTTTTCACCGCTTTTCATGCTCCCCGGCTACCTGCCTCTTTTATCCCTGATTCTTTTCCCGCTTTGTATCTATTTGGAAAGAAAATTTGTGGGGTGCACCTTTGGAGAGCTTCTATCGAATAAAAAATTTGTTTTATACCCAAGTTTTAAAACACTATTTAAGACCCCCGTCTTTATCAAGCCTGCCATAGGGATTAAAAGGGGGCGTCTTCTAAAGATTTTTCTCCCTATCGCCTCCATCCTGAGCTTTGTGCTTGCTGAGCCACTCGATTCTTTTAATACCTCCCGTCCCCAAACTGCAAAAATGGCCTATGTTGAAGAGCTTAATTGCCATATTGCCCAATCGGCTAATGGAAAGTTCTCAAAAGGGGTATTGAAGCTTCCCCGAAATGGGGGAAATCTCCCCTACCAAATCTACAAAATTGAGGACAAAACCGACCAGATGTCGTATTCGATTCAAAGATCCGATATGCACTCTGATTGGACCCGTTACCCCCTATCTATTATTATGAAAGGGGCCGTTTACGTGATCTTAAACGATCTTAAACTCGATAAAATTCACTCAAAAGAGTCGGGCTCTCATCAAGGAAATAAATCAACAGTCATCCGCGGGATGAAAAATAATCAAGCTGAACTCGTTCGGATTGTTTTATTTAACAAGCAGATCTATAAAATTCAGGTTACCTACCCCCATTTGGATGTGGAAAAAGAGCAAAAAGCTATAGATTTTATCGATTCTTTTACACCTAAATCCTAATAATTTAGAGAATTGCCCTGTTATTTGCTTTTGAGGTAGCGTAAGAATTATGTACTCGCGCCTTTTAGCGTCCCTCATTTTTCTACTACCTTTTCTGTTCCCGCTCCATCCAAAAGAGATTTTGTTTGTGAGCGCCGATTGCCCAGCTTGCTACTACAGATTGGAAAAACTTAAAGAGGAGGGGCGTTTTCCCAGACTTTTTGCGATAGACCAGTCTTTAGAGGTGAACTGCCTGCTGAAAAAGCTGTACCAAATAGATCCTAAATCCCAAGAACCTTTTCTTCTCCTACTCCACTCAAAGCCTAAAAAAATTGCACTTACCCCATTTTGTCTAGAGATGCAAATTGATAAGAATGAGCTATTAGAATGCAAAAATTGCTCGTTATATCAGTTAAGCGTGAATGAAATTCTCTATTATGTTATGAGTAAATTCATATCGATAATTCCTTACGGAAGTTAATACCTAAGCAATATCCCTATGATTAAATCTCTTTTGTTGAAGGCGACCGTTTAAATGTACGCTCTAAAAAAACTCCTGCTGATCATGGCTTTGCTCTTTAGCTCTTCCATTTCTTTGTTCTTTGAATCCTGTGTTCTTTGCGTTTTTTTAAGACTGACGCTTTTAATCCTTATTTTGATTCCCCAAAGCTGGGAGAAAGTCTCTTTA
Source organism: bacterium (assembly GCA_010029555.1). Lineage (GTDB taxonomy): Bacteria > Chlamydiota > Chlamydiia > Chlamydiales > RGXB01 > RGXB01. The sequence continues at coordinate 11,289 of RGXB01000015.1, read as the reverse complement.
GGGCTGGAAATTTCGGGGCTTTTGGTCTCTTTAGTTTTAAGTTTTATTCAAAACCCCCTCTTTTGTGAAAGCGGCTGTAATACGCTACTTTCCATTTTGCCGTTGACAAGCCTTTGTGTTTTCTTTTTTCTATTAATTCTAAGGCTTACCAAGGCGCCTTCCAAGAGTACTGCAGTTTTAAAAGACACACCTTTGCCCCCGTCAAAAGAAAATAGAGAAGAGGATTAAACCCCCTTTTTTAAGAGAAATTCTTGGGTCTAATAACCCACTTAGGGTTATAATTTTTTTATGAAACGTTTTTATAGAAATCAATTTGATAAGAAATTTTTAGGTGTCCTGGGTGGAATAGCTTTAGTTTTCAAAATGGATTCTAATTTTTTAAGGCTTCTATTTGTCCTTATTTCTGCAACTCCACTGTTCCCAATTATGGCAGCAATCTATCTCGTACTTGCCGTAGTCATGCCCGAGGGGGGAAGAATCATGATCGAAAACCCTGGCAATAGGTTGAGAAGATCGTTGAGTGACCGGAAACTTTCTGGTCTTTGTGGGGGTCTGGGTAAATTTTTTCGTATCGATTCTACTCTGGTGCGACTCATTTTTATTGTTGTGGCCTTTACTACTTTTTTCCTTCCGATTATTGTAACCTATATTGCGGGCGCAATTCTTGTACCGGAAGGAGATTGATGGAGTATTATCTTGGAGTAGACCTTGGCACAACCTGTATCAAAGCGATGATTGTGGATGAGAATGGAAAAATTCTCTCTTTATCCTCTCAATCCAACCCCATCAAAAGACTGGATCAAAAAGTTCGACAAGATCTTTTCACTCTTATACAGCTCATACGAGAGACAATAGACCGCTGCATTTTAGAGTCAAAATTACAAACCTCCCAGATCACTTTGATGGCTCTAAGTAGCCAAAGAGAAAGTTTTGCCTTTTTCGACTCCTCAGGCGTCTCTCCCCTATTTGGCTGGCAAGATACCGCTAAACCCAGCAGTCTTAACCTTTCTAAAAAAGTCAAAATAGCAACTCTCGACACACTATTTTTTTTACATCTCACCGACAAAAAATTGTTTGTTACAGATACAACACAGGCTAGCTATGCTAAATTTCAGGATGTCTTGGCACAAAAAGCCGAAACGGTTCCTTCCGAATACCCTTTTGGATGCTATAGAGGCATTCCGATCCGTGTTTCGGTTGCCGACCATGCTGCTACCCTTTACGCCTCAAGTCAACCAACGGCATTAGTCCTAGGCACTGGAGCTTTTTTGCTGAACCAAGTCGATGAAGAGAATGGTAAAAACGGAAAGTGCGCAGATAAAAAATACCTCGGGATCGAAACCGGGGGAGGAAAAGTCCGTTTTAGAGAAATGGGGATACCCGAGCTTGCCCCGATTTTGCAAAACCTTGTTCACCACTTTAGCCCTGTGAGAACATTTGAAGATTTAGAATCTCTTGCGGCTGCTTCTTTCCATTCAAAAGGGCTTTTTTACCACCCCCAACTTAAAGAATTAAAAGGGTACTCTACATCAATAGGTCTTTGTGAATGGACACGCTCATTCGTTGAGGGGTTTACATTCTCGATCAAAGAGCTCATAGATGCCATGCAAAAAAATCAACACTCCCTTTTTGCGGTTCTTCCGATTTCGGGTGGGGTAAGTAGATCAAATTATATGATGCAACTCTTAAGCGACATCACCGGAATCGGATTAAAACGTGCACGGTGCGTAGATACAGACCTGCTAGGGGCTATTAAGTTGGCCTCTAAAAACCCCCTTAAAAAACTTCTTGAAGACGAAAGAGTTTTTCAACCACAAATCAACACCGTTTTGCATGATTCCTATCGTTTATGGAGAGAGACCTTTTACGGAAATTTATAAATATTTTTCTTTTAGACGCAAAAGCTTCCTACGAAAAACTTTTGCCCCCCAACAGCTTTTCTTGAACTTTGCCCCTTTTTTGGGTATACTATTTTTTTGCTGGTTGCCTACGCTTGTTAAAAATACCCCCCAACCAGGTAAATACGTGCTTTCTATTGGACAAGAGACTATGAAAAAAGACCCTCACCCTAACGCTGTTGTTTTTATTGGACCACCCGGATCAGGAAAAGGAACCCAAGCGGAAAAACTTAAAGGATTCCAGCACATCTCTACAGGGGATCTTCTTAGAGCCGAAATACAGAAACAGACACCACTAGGGCTAAGTTGTAAAGAAAAAATCGAAAAAGGGGAGATGGTCCCCGACAGCCTTATCTCCAGCCTTATCGAGTCCCACTTTTCTCCTAAAATTCTTTTGGACGGTTATCCACGTACCGTAGTGCAAGCAGAGTGGCTTCAAGATAAAGTACATATTTCACAAGTTTTCTTTTTTGATGTCGATGTAGAAAAGCTTGTACATCGTCTCACCAATAGGCGTGTTTGCCCCTCTTGCAAAAGCGTTTATAACCTTGTCTCTAAGCCACCCTTGCAGCCTCTTACCTGTGATAAATGCACTACCCCTTTGATTCAAAGAGCTGATGATGTGGAAGAGGTCATACGCAATCGTATGCGCGTGTATCAATTGGAGACCGCCCCTTTAATAGAATTTTATGATAAAAAAGGGGTTTTGACAAAATTAGATGCATCAAAAGACCCTGACGAAATCATGCAACTAATACAGGATAAAATTTTCAAAAGGGTCTAATCCTTTCTAAAAACTCTATTCTCGGGATTTATATTCAGTAGCTGCTTTCATAATATTCTTGATAGCATCAAGCTCACTTGTTCGACGCGCATTATCAGGATCGCGCGGCGAACCTATGACTGGGGTTTCTCTAAAGAGTTGAGCCCTTTCAAGAAGAAATTTATTCAGGTTTTGAACTAAAACATCCACTCTGGCGTCAAGGATCTCTTTTGTAATTAAACCCTTGGTCTCCTTAATAGCATTCCACTCAATCTTCATCTGCTCGATTTTTTGGGTATCGGAGGTCCATCTTTTCTTTTCCAAGTCTGAACGGGGAGTGGTGCATCCCACCTTCATAAGACAAAATCTAAAATGGTTATCTACTGCTCTTTCGAGCTTAGGGGTCTCAGCGTTTTCTCTATCGGAATCTTCCTGGGGGAGCAAATTCAAAGTCAGTCGAGGTATTGTCATAATAATTCTAGCTATTTCTTTTTTGTTTAATTGGCTTTAAGCCGATCAATTATAATTCAAGGGCTGATTAAATGAAAGTTTGCGTATCCCCCCTCCGGCCAAAAAAAAGCAAGGGGGTTTTTAAATCGATTCCCCTTCTCTCAACCCCTAGACTTAAGGGTAAATTTTTTTTAAGCACTCCTTGTTGCCAAGCGTTTTACCATACCAGGAAAAAGAAAAAGGTGGATGGGATAGGTTACCCACCAATAAAAGCGCCCGAGTACTCCTGAGGGTCTGAATACCGCTTTTTGTCTAAGAAATCCATCCTGAATCCAAAATTCCAACCAGGCCTCACCGGGCATTCGCATCGTTGCATATAACAGCATATGCTTATTTTCTTTGTCCTCAATCAGTATGTCCCAAACATCAAAAAAATCTTTCTTTCCCCCAAAAAGATAGTCGATAGCGATGCGAATCTTCCAAGCCCAATTCATGAAATAAAAGCGATCCTGACTCTGACCAAAATACTGCAAACGGTACCACAGATTAGGCTCTGCAATATTCAAGGGTGCTTTCGCCTCATAGGAGAGGGTACCAAAGGTGGGTGCATGCCCCTCCTCTGTTTTTATAAACGCCTCCTTGCATGCCTCCTCAAAAGTTTTAGGCACTAAAGGGATAATTTTCTTGATGGAGTCATCGTGAACATACGTGTCATTTTTAAGACTTAAAACCAGACTTTGGGCCAATTTAAACGTCGTACTGGTGACAAAATAAATCCAGTAAGAGGAGAGTTTTGGCGTCAAAAAGGGGACGGGAATGATTAGACGGCGAAAACCTCTAAATTTAGCAAAACGCAACAGCATATCCCGATAGGAGATCACCTCCGGACCGCCGATTTCAAAAATCTTCCGAATACACTCTGGATGATTTGCCACTTCGGTTAAGTAACGCAAGACATCCGATATTGCTAATGGTTGAGAGCGGTTATTTACCCACTTGGGGGTGATCATAACCGGAAGATGCTCGACCAGATCCCTTATAATTTCAAAAGAGGCCGATCCTGAAGCCAAAATAATTGCAGCGCGCAAAATGGTGTAGGGTAGATCGGCTTGAACAAAAATCTCTTCTACTTTGCGGCGACTTAAAAGATGCTTGGATAACACATCCTCCTCTCGACCAAGCCCGCTCAAATAGATCACTTGCCTTAATTCACTTTTTTTTACCCAATCCACAAAATTGTGGGCTATTTGCTGCTCTTTTAAATCAAAATCGCTCCCTTCCGACATGGAATGGACAAAAAAGTAGGCCGCATCAAGGTTTTGAGGCAACGGGGGCAGTGTTTGGGGTAGAAGCAAATCGCCGACAAGAATATGGATTGCTGGCCCCCTAAAAGGGAGTTTCTGGGGATCTCTGACTAGGCAATAGAGCTCAACCTCGCTTTGATCCTTTAAAAAATCCACAAGCGCTTTACCGATAGAACCCGAGGAACCCGTAATAAGAAATTTCTTACCCATAGCCATTTAACCAGTTAGAGTTTTTTCCATCTAGTCATACCATTTTTATCAAAAAAAATGTATAATTTTATCCTTATGAAGGTTAAAGAAACCCCTTATACGCCAATCGATGAGCCCCCAGTACTAGTTTACTATGGAGGTGGGCTGGAGGAAAAACTTCAAACTCCTCAATGCATTTACACCACAAACGCGGTGTCGTCTCTCTATTTTATAAATTTTATTAGCGACATCTACCAAAGCGCTAAAGATTTAGCTGCCGATTTTAAAAACAAAAGGCTTTTACCTATCACAAGTGGTTTTATTAAGATGCTCAGTAGCCCTCTGAACTTTTTCTACTCATTAGGGACCATTATAAAACTGGCTTTTGAGACCCACAGCCTAGCTCTCCCTTTTTTAAAGGTTTTCAGTCCAATTATTGCTTTAGCCTACACCACACTCGAAACTGCTCGAGATATCCTTCATCTTTCCCATCTAAATAAAATTGAAAGGGAGATAAAAGGGATTTTTTCTATAGAGGACGGATTCAAGAAAGCGGACCTTCTCACCGAAAAGATCCATAAAGACCCCCATTTTACAAAGATATTCGGGACTAAAATACCCCAAATTCTACAAGTTCACATCAATGATTTTCTTTTACATGAGAATAAAGAGTCTCTTAACAAGGCCGATCTATTGATCCAAAAACAGTTCAGTAAGGCCAGATTCATTTACTCTATATCTCTAGTCTGTTTGGCATTAAGCGGCTTAACGATTGTTCTAGGGATCTTTTTAGCCCCACCTATCGCGATTGTATCCCTAGGTCTGATTGCAACAGCTATTTCTGTTGTGAGAAACATCTCCATCCCCGCTTATCTTTACCAACCAGGAGACAAACTTGTCATGAGGGACGCTTTTCCCGACTGGATCAAAAACCCCATTTCTACTATTGTAGACTCGTGTGGCAAACTTTCCTCAAAATCGCGCAATATTTGGACAAAAAGGGACAAATTCTTGAGGCAGTCGGCTCCCCATACATCAATAAAATATGCACCTTCCTCATCGAACCAAAAACTCACTCCATTCTCCTCATCCTCTTTTTGGCCGCAACAAGACTCAAAGCCAAAAAAATCCGACAAGCAGCCTTTGCTTCCCTTAGCCTCTATCCCCTTATCTTCGGAATTAAGCTTTTTGTAGGAAGATCAAGACCTTATCTCAACGAGGATATTTTTAGTTTTCATCCCCTAAGCTTTCAGGAGATTCACTCCTCATTCCCCTCTTCACACGCAGCAGCTTTAGGCCTATTTCTTTCCATTTTTCGCCCCAAATTTTGGCCCCTTTTAGTCCCCTTAGCTCTTGTGCGCGTCGTGGAGAAAATGCATTATCCATCCGATATTTTAGCGGGGCTTTTGTTGGGATTTTTTCTCCCTAAACTCACAAACGCCGCTTTGAGTTATTTTGAGAAAAAAGCTCCCCTTAAATGGTTCCTGAAGGATTTTAAAGAACCTATGAGTGAAAAAAAAACCGTTTAGTCTAGCGCTTTTGGAAAAAAACCATTTTTGCCACCCTGGATACACAGATCCTATCGATGGGCAGGTTCACCATCAGAGCATAATGGTTACCCAAGCTTATACTATTTCCTCTCCCTGTTGAGGACTGCAAATGATCTCCTCCACATAAATAGAGCGACTCTTTCGCCTCGTTGGTGATTTCAATGATGTAGTAACGCACCATCCTTTGGGTGCCATCCAAAATAAACCCGGCATACAAAGGGGTATTGGATTCATCAAGGCAAATCACAAGATCATGATCTTTCGGATTATCGACGATCTGATAGGACATCTGGGTGCTTAGGAATTTAAACACATCGCTCGGATTGCTAAGTAGAGCGAGTAAAGAGGCTGTGATAGGTTCTTTTAAAGTAAATAAAGTGAGCCCCAAAGAGTGTTGGAAGCGACTCCAGTCCCCTTTTTCTCCAATCTTCTCCCCATATTCAACAGCAATCATTTGAGCAACCTGTGGTTGCATCAGACGGGTTGTTTCGTAAAAAGAGCTGATCATCAGACTTTTTAAAGAGCGAAATATTATGCTTCGCTTCATGACCTTTGTTTTATAAAATTCGTCGTAAATATTCTCTATTGATCTGAAGAAAATCTCTTGAGTCTGTTGCGCTAACTCTTGATTCCAGATCCTGTTCAGATTTTCAAAAAAGGGCATCATTCCTAATTTTATCGTCTTAATTTCGCGGCGAAGGTCCTCATCAGTATGGATAAAAGCCGAACTTTTACCAATAACATCCGCTAAAAGCTCCTTCGCCTTTTTTTTTGAAACAAGCCCTGTTTCCAGGGAAACCTCTTCAACAATAGCCTCCTTATCTAAAATCATCTGAGCCTCCATTTTGACCCAGTTATCTCTGTATACTTTTTGTATATGAAACAGGATTCCATCCAAAACAACCAGTCCGTTAACTAAAAAAATGAGCCTCTCCTCGGGGTGTTTATGGGATGGATTTATCCGGTAAAAAGTCCTTTTAAGCCCCTTTTTCAGAGCTGGATGCGTCTTTATTTCATGAACTTCCGGGTGAAAACCGGCACTTAGATCAAAGGCAACTGGGTTGATTGTCATAGGTCTCTTTTCGATTTTTTTCATACCTTTTTTTAACCAAAAAGGTTTGGTTAACCCCCTGAATGCAGGGGGGGGCAAATTTAGCTTGAAACACCCCATAAATGCAACCCCTTATTAGATAGTGGATTAAGAAGCCCCTCTATTCAGCCCGACCTAAGGTACTTACTATTAATCCTCTTTCTTGATCTTAAAGAAATGCTTTTACTCAACCCTTCTAAAATTAAATTTATATGTTTTTTTATTAAAAACATCTGTATACTAGTGCTAATAGAATTGTTATAGGTCTTTATTATGTCCTCTATATCCCCTAGCCCTAGCAGCGCTGATCCTAAAGGTTCCCCAAACCTGAAAGGATTACATCCCTATCCTAGAGGATCCGCGATCGCCCCCAAAAGCGTGGTCAATCCAGCTAGTATGCTAGCTAAAAATTTTCCTCAATTCACTGCACTTCAGCCTTCTAAAAACAAACAGAGATGGACTTTAGACGAAAAAAGCGCTTCTTGCTCCTCTCCACTTATCTATCTAAGATTGATCCCCTCTAACACACTTCCGTTAATTCTCCCGAATTCTAGGACAATTTCACAGCCTGCACCCGCTAAAAAAAACCCTATTTCGATGTGGGGCAAAGTTATAGGTCCTAGCCCCAAAGAGAGAGAACAGTATTTAAAAGAGTTCAAAGCAAAAGCTCCAGAGGGTTTATTTAAGAGATTTCTAGGAAAATCTTTAAGTTGCACTACGTACTTTATGCGTAAACCCCTCGGGCTTGCGTTTCGATACTGCAGAAATACGGTTGACCGGGCTACATTCTTTTACCAAGGTCAGGGGTTTTTACAGGATAAGAACCAAAAAGAGGCTCTTTTTGAATGGTATAAAACGTTCCGCAGTACTTATGCTAGACCTGACCAGTTGAGAAACCTCCCCGATATAAGCGACCCAACAGGTCTAACCGATAACCTTTTCAACGAGCTACAAACCGCTGTCATGGTCGAGCTAAATATTGACCCCGATGCTTTTGATAGAAAACCGGTTGGAAACAACCTTTTGACAACGATCAGTAGAGTTATTCCACAAGCGTCCCTTCTACGAGGCATCCTCCCCGAAGGCGCTCTCTCTTTACCACCTTCGCAGCAGGCTCTCCCTCTAGATATTCTAGATAAAATTGAAGCTCTTGTTAAGAGTCCTTATATGCGTGAAGCCTCCCTATTGGTAGCTCTTCCTGCCCTCCACTCTCTTTTGGAAAAACTGCAAAATTTAAGCGAAGCTGCCCCGCAACTCAAACCCCATCTTGAAAAGGTTCACCAAAATTTTGATAAGATAAAGAGGGCTCTTGAAAGCTCCCCCGATCAAGTAGCAGAGGCATTTGCTGCGCTTAGAACCACACTCAGAAATTTCCCTGCTGTCTCGATTGAAGGGGTTAGAATTTTTTCAGGACTTCCACAGCAACCTAGCGAAATCGCCCCCCCTCCAGTTTGTGGTATCTCTGACGATGACCTGATCAGCCATTCTTTCCGTCCAAAGACTGTAGCTATTGCAAAAGAGATTACAGACGGCTCCGTTCTTAAATTTATTAGGGCGTTTTCAGGTTTTTCTACCGTCTCGCTAGTGAACCTGTTTTTAGACAAAACAGAGTCCAAATATGACTATGCCTCTATTTTGGAGAGTGCAGAAACTGCACTAGCTGGTAGTCGCGAGGTTAAATCTAAAGACATCATCCACCATCTGCAAAAAAAGATTAAAGAAGACCCTACAGTTGGCTGGTTTAAGCGCTTTGTTTTCGGCTCTAAATGGATTTTACAATTTTTCTTCTGGTTTTCCGAGAAACTCGTCAGCACCTCGGCGCACAAAACAGTGGCCGAACTACGTACAGATTTAGAGCAGCTGAAAGAGCACCGCGAAGCAAAAAACATGCTTTTATTTGAGTTGGTCAATAAATCTTTGTCCAACATGGTTGGAATGTACCAGTACGTCGGAGAAGCCAAGCCGGGAGTGAATCGCTTATCAGGCTCTTTGGAAAAGGTTATGGAACAGGTTTCGGACAATCCCATCTTTTACAGAGGATTATCCGAGAAAGAAATGAAGTCCAAAGTAGCTAATAAAATTGTCTCCAACTACTTGCCTAAAGTCGAACTTGAAGGGGGCTTTTTAAAGATGATCAAGGGGGTTCCCGGAGAATTTCTTCTCAAGCGACTCTCCCCTGTTGTAAGACTGCTCGACTACTTTCCAAACAAACTTATCACCTGGTTCTCCGGAAAACTCTTAAAACAGACCGATGCTGTGGGTCTTATTATCGAGAGTGTTACCACTAAAAGGGAGCGTTCCACTCAGTTAGAACTTACCATTTACCGCTCTTTACATGAGGAGCTTGCTCGCGCTTATCACGGCATGAAAAATCCGGTTCAAGACGAACAGTCCCCTACTCTCTTGCGCAACCATGAGATGAAGGAGATTCAATCCCTGTGCAACCATCTTTTAAAAGTCAGCCGCCTCAAACGGTTTACCACCGCCGATCAGGTGCGTGACTATTTCGAAAACCCGCCGTTGGGAGAGAAAGCGGAATCCTTTCTTATCGACAAGAACAAAGAGATTCTTAACGAACTCTTTATGGGGATCTACAAATCCATCACTAACGACATCTCGATAGAAACTCAGCTCAACTCTATTTTCGATTCAGCTATAGCATCTGTAGAAATGAACGAGACTCTGTCACAGGAATCTCTGCAAAAACAGATCGCCTCAGAGAGAAGCTCTATCGATCGCCTTATGCATAGCATTCTGCAAATTTCGATAGATCGGGGATTGGACGCAGCTTTATCCCCAAAACCTCTGCAAACAGAATCGATGAGAAATATTCAAACAATTCTGTCACTATCTTCTGTACAAGAGCAGCTTCGCAGATTAGAGGATTCACAAAATCCTCAAGCACGAAAAAGTACTGCTATGCAGATAGATACGCTGATTAGGTCTATGACAAGGCATATTTCGCTTCTTTTAGAACAAGAATCTAAAGTAGACAGACTTGCCCCGAGAGATAAAGAACTTTTAATCACTAGATTGAAAGATATACAAAAACTGCTACAAAGCGCCTTTACGCTCTCTTCCGAGATGAAAGATCACTTCATCGCTAAAACTTTAACGTTCAACCCCGTGGACATTCTTTATGATATCGCTCAAATTCAAACCGATTTGAGCCCGATTCCTTCACAAAGTACCCCTACTGCTGCTACCCTGCATAGAGTAGAGGTCAGGCTAAAACGTTTGAAGGATGTAACGGTGAAACACAGCTCCCTTTTAAGCCAGTTCTCGAAGGGTCCCAATCTGTTGGAAGATTTACACAACATCTATGAGCAAATAGACAACCATATCAGACATCTTAAAGTTCCGACCGAACAACAAATTCCAAACTTAGAAGCGCTAGGGCCAATAGTCGAAAAGGTAAAAATCTGGTGTGAAAACTATGCTGTATTCAGAAGCGATGAGACCAGAGATGAGCACCTGCTAAGCCTTCAGGAGTTATTCAAGGAAAATAGCCCCATCTGCATGCTTGCGAATGAGCCCTTGGAAAAACAAGAGGTGGAGGTTTCGTTCTTAAAAGACTCTGCTCTTGTAGATACCGCTAAACAGCGCCTAACAACAGTTTTAAAGGGATACCTTGATGAAGTGATCAACCACCTGACCGATCCAATGGTCCATAAGGTCGCTGTCAAAACAGTGCTTGGAGATTTCGCCAAGTAGGCAAAACTACCCCCTGTCTCAAGGGTACCCTCACTAGGGGGTGCTCTTGAGATTTTTCTCTGAGTTTTTATCTTTTTTTGATTCAAAGTAGATTTGAGACAACACTTTAGTGATCTGGCTCTCCTGTTTCACCGAGCGTCTAAAAAGGCGTTTATGATCCATAAAGCCCTGCTTCTCCACATATTCGATAAACTGAAAGAACCGGCTGTAGTATTGATTCACATCAAAGACAATCAAAGGCCTCAGAGTCCTATCTTTGGAGGCATTCTGATCCACAACAAACCCCATCTCCCCGATAGTCTCCATACCTCCAGGCAAAACAAGAAAAAGA
>RGXB01000140.1 GCA_010029555.1 bacterium | reverse complement strand
TCTAGGATCGCATTCTAGTTCTTCACAAGTTGTCTCTCTTTTTATTTCAATCAAACCATCAGGAGAACTATGAAGCTCAACGCGTCCACTTGTTCACGCGAGTCTAAGCGAGATATCAAGCTGATGAAGCTAGACGGATTCATCCCTGCAATCATCTATAAAAAAGGTGAGGCTTCTCATAAAATTCGCATTCTTAAAAAAGAGTTCGAAGCCCATTTGAGACACATCGAAAAAGGCCATTTGGCGACTACTGTTTTTACCGTCCACATGAACGGCAAAGACGAAAAAATGATTGTTAAAGGGATCGAGTACACAAAAACCACTTACGAAGTTTTGCATATCGATTTCCAACCGCTAACGGAAGGGCACATCAAAGTGCGCGTACCTGTTGTTCTCTTAGGAGAAAAAGACTGTGAGGCTGTGAAAGCGGGATTTAGCCTTAAACAAGCTAAACGTTTCATCCGCGTTGAAGCGCCTGTAAAACACATTCCAGCAAAATTCGAGATCAACGTGCGCAGCTTGCAACCAAGAGAAAAGGTGCGTGTTGCCGATTTGCAAAAAGAGGCACATGTACGCATTCTTGCTGCTGATAACGAACTTATCGTAACTGCTAGCAAGTAAATAAAATTGTGAAGCTCGTTGTCGGCTTAGGAAATCCAGGTGCGAAATACGCCAAAACTCGTCATAACGCAGGATTTATTGTCCTGGACAGTTATGCGGCAAAAAAAGGGTTAGTATTTAGGTACTCTAAGTATTGCAAAGGGGAAGTAGCAGCAATTGCTGATACTGTTTTTTTGAAGCCTGCAAACTACATGAATCTTTCAGGTCAGGCAGTAAAAGCCGCTAAAGATTTTTTCCACGTGGAGTTGCAAGATATTCTTGTTTTAACTGACGACGTGGAAAGCCCTCTTGGAATCTTTCGTTTTAAGAGAGAAGGGGGGGCTAAAGGCCACAACGGGCTGAGAAGTATTGAGTCCTCGTTAGGAACGAAATCCTACGCCAGAATTTGGGTCGGGATCTCCAGAGACAACACCATCCCCCTGGATCAGTATGTTTTGGAGCCGTTTCGAAAAGAGGAATTAGAAAAGCTAAATGAAGAAGAAGACAAGATTCATCAATTGATTGATGAGTGGATTTTAGGAGTCACGAATGTCTAAACAACAAAGAGTCCGTCTCTACGAGGGAATGTACATCTTAAAGAGTACGCTCGGAGAAGAGGCACACCAAAAAGCTCTTGAGCGTATCTTCGGTATTATCACAGCTCAAGGTGGTGAAGTTAAAAAATTATTCGATATGGGGCGTAGACGTCTTGCATACGAAATCAAAGAGAACAGAGAAGGTCACTATATTTTGATTTTCTTTGAAGCTCCCTCAACAGGTTTGGTGGAGATCAACCGTGAAAACGGCTTCCATGAGGATCTATTACGCTCGATGATCATCGTAGCTGAGACGGTACCTGAGGAAATTTCGTTCAAACAATTGGTTCAAGTATAGGGTGAATTATGAGAAAATCTTCTACAGATAAAAAGTCGGCGAAGAAAAAGTGCTTGTTCACCCAGTCGGGTTTCAAAGCCATCGATTATAAAGACGTTGAGACCTTGAGCCAGTTTATTACTGAGCGGGGTAAAATCCTTCCACGCCGTATCAGCGGAACTTCTACACACTATCAACGCATTTTGACTGCTGCGATTAAGCGTGCTCGTTTCGTTGCGTTACTACCGTTTGTTGCTAAAGATTAATCGAGGAGAAAACAACTATGAAACAGAATCGCGTTCTTCTGATTAAAGATGTTAGAAACCTTGGACGCAGTGGCGATATCGTCAATGTGAAGCCAGGTTTTAGCCGTAATTTTTTGATCCCTTACGGCCATGGCATCCGTGCAACAGCTCATACTGAAAAGCTCCAGACAAAACTCCGCGAGGAGCGGTTGTTGAAAGCCGCTGAGGACAGAAAAGTCTCAGATCGTATCAAATCGCAACTCGAGCAATTAACATTTGTTGTTGATGTACGAGTCGATGAGACAGGGCATCTTTACGGGTCGGTCAACGTCCAAGATATCTTGAATCTTTTACACCAAGAAAATTTCCAAGAGATTGAAAAAGGGCAAATCAAATTAGCCCATCCGATCAAGCAATTGGGAAATCACGTCGTAAAAATTCGTCTTAAAGAGGATGTTGAGGCAGAAATGCACATCCGTGTTAAAAATGACGAGTTTGAGGCTAGCTTGCACAAAAAGCAAGAAGAGGCTGAGCACGCCGTGGTAGAGCCTGCTTCCACAGATTACAGCGAATAGTTCAGGTTTGACAGTGTCTTATCCATTCCTCTCTCCTGCAAAAATCAATCTAGATTTTAAAATTTTAGGCAGAAGAGAGGATGGATATCATTTGATTCGATCCGAAATGGTTGCAATCAACCTTTTTGATGAGTTAGAGGTAGCCCTTTCTCCAACAAATTGCCTTC
>RGXB01000139.1 GCA_010029555.1 bacterium | reverse complement strand
TGCAGCTTGACTGCAGCCATTTTTAAACTCAGATTATGCTCATGCGCATACAAAGCGATTTTAGCTGCGTTATCATATCCGATTTTAGGGACAAGTGCGGTCACCAACATCAACGACTGTTCCAAATGGGTATCTATTTTTTTGTGATTCACCCGAATCCCTTTAAGGCATTTCTCGGTAAAATTCTTGACTCCATCAGCTAAAAGTCTTATCGACTGCAAAAGGGCATGCGCGATCACGGGACGGTAGACATTCAGCTGAAAATGGCCTTGTGAAGCTGCTATAGTGATAGTTGTGTAATTCCCCATCACCCTTGCGGCGATCATTGTAATCGATTCACATTGGGTAGGATTAACCTTCCCCGGCATGATCGAAGACCCCGGCTCATTCGCAGGCAAAATGAGCTCCCCTATCCCCGCTCTTGGCCCTGAAGCATAGAGTCGAATATCATTTCCGATCTTCAACGCGGCGCAGGCTAGTCGGTTCAAAGCTCCACCAATTTGAACAAGGCTATCTTCACATGAGAGCGCTTCAAATAATGACTCACTAGATTTAAAATGGTGCCCACAAAGGCGGCTTAGCTCCTCAATCATCAGCTTTTGAAACCCTTTTGGGGTATTGATCCCTGTACCCACAGCGGTCCCGCCTATAGCAAGGGCCTCAACCTCTTTCAACGCCTCCTCTACAGAACGGATCCCTAGATCGATTTGGACACAGTAGCCTTTGAATTCATCTCCCAGGCTTAAAGGGGTAGCGTCCATCAAATGGGTTCTTCCGACCTTAATCACATCATGAAAACTTTTTGCTTTTTCCTCCAAAGCATCTCTAAAAAGCCTTAGGCTGGGTAGAAGGCGTACTTTACATTCATGAACCACAGCCATGTGGATTGCTGTCGGGATCGTATCATTAGAGGACTGGCTTTTATTTACATGATCATTAGGGTGGATCGGATCTTTGGAACCTAAAACTCCCCCAAGCTTTCTAATCGCAAGGTTACTAATCACCTCATTCACATTCATATTACTCTGAGTACCCGATCCTGTCTGATACAGATGTAGAGGAAACTCTTTTTCAAACCCCCCCCTTAAAAGCGCATCGGCAGCATCAACAATAAGCTCCTGCTTTGTTTGGTCTAAAACCCCTAGCTTGTGGTTCACTATTGCTGCTGCTTTCTTGATTAAAATTAGCTGGCTGATCACCTCAAGCGGAAAGTGGCTTGTACCCACATTGAAATTTTCCAATGAGCGCTGTGTTTGAGCCCCATATAAACGATCTTTGGGGACTTTCACCTCTCCCAAGCTATCTTTTTCAATACGATATTCCATCTGAAAAACTCAAAAATTTTTTTCATATTAGGAGACATCAGTGTTGGATGCAAGCAATTATCAAATGGGCCTACTTTTTGGCGCTTTATTGACTAAATAAAAGGGGAAATATAATATCAGCTCGAATGAAGAATGCAAAGCAACCATGTCTAAGGGCTTAAATCGGTTTGAAAAAATATTTTATATAAACTTAGACCACCGTACCGATCGCAAAAGTTTGCTTTTGCAAGAATTAGACAAATTAGGCGTTGATCCTAATAAAATCGTACGGATTGAAGGAAATTTAGATGTTTTAAATGGTCATAGAGGTTGTGCTCTGAGCCATATCGATGCCCTTAAGCTGGCAAAAAAACTGGGACTTAAGGATGTTCTTATTCTGGAAGATGATGCCTTCTTTTCCTGCGACAATAACGAGATTGAAAGCTACCTGCAACTACTCTTTCAACATGCACAAACCTACGATATGCTTCTTCTAGGGGCCAGAGTGGAGCAGTATCAAAAAAGTCAAATTGAGGGGATCTTTCGGGCAAGAAAGGCCAGATTAGCACACGCCTATGCGGTGAAAGACCACTTTATTCCTACAATTTTAGAGGTCTTTGAGAAGGCCTATTTGAGATTACAAACAATCCCTACATTCAATCAGGTCCACGATTTGGCTATAGACAGAGCATGGGATCATCTTTTCGAAACGCATCTTGTGCTATTTACCAAAATTTTCGCCTACCAGAGGGGTGGATACAGTGATATTCAGCACTTCACCCATGATGACTATACCACATATTTGTCTTAAAAACAGGAGATAATAGAACAATGAGCACTTGCAAAGGACTCAACAGGTTAGAAAAAATCTTCTACATCAACCTAAGTCATCGAGCCGATCGGAATGCTTTGATTCTTTCTCAGCTTAAAAAGCTGGGCGTAAAAGAGGAAAAAATCGAGAGAATCGAGGGAGAGCATGATGTGCTTAACGGGCATAGAGGCTGTGCTTTAAGCCATATTAAAGCTCTAAAACTTGCCCAAGAAAGGGGTCTCAAAGAGGTTCTAATTTTGGAAGATGATGCCTTTTTTCTTGCCGATAATGATGAAATTGAGACCCACCTGGGTTACTTTTACGACAGAATCAAAACGTACGACATTTTTTTTCTTGGCGGGCGCATAAAAAAAA
>RGXB01000138.1 GCA_010029555.1 bacterium | reverse complement strand
AAGTTGCCGATCATTTTCCCCAAGAGGCAGAAATCATCCAGATAAGAAAAGGGGCAGAGCTTGCAGGTTTTGGCTATGAGCCCCTATTTCCCTATTTCAAAAATCAATCGAACGCCTTTAAAGTACTCGCTCAAACTTTTGTTACGGCCGAAACAGGTACCGGGATTGTCCATATGGCACCTGCATTTGGAGAGGAGGATTTTGAGGCTTGTAAGCAGGCAGGGATACCTCTGGTCTGCCCAGTGACAGAGGAGGGGACATTCACTGCACAGGTGAGCGATTTTGCAGGGATGTACATTAAGGA
The DNA here is from genome assembly GCA_010029555.1 of bacterium. GTDB lineage: Bacteria > Chlamydiota > Chlamydiia > Chlamydiales > RGXB01 > RGXB01. The sequence goes on along the minus strand of RGXB01000138.1, from coordinate 2,186 downwards.
TGCCGACAAAGTGATCCTGCGTCGCCTTAAAGAGGAAGGGAAGGTGTTTTCCCACACAACATTCCGCCATAGCTACCCATTCTGCTGGAGATCGGATACTCCGCTCATTTACCGTGCCGTCTCCTCCTGGTTTGTTAAAGTAGAAGCGATCAAAGAGCGTTTGATCGAAAACAACAAAAAAGTCCACTGGGTCCCAGATCATATTCAATCCGGTAGGTTTGGAAAATGGTTGGAGCAAGCTAGAGATTGGTCGATCAGTAGGAGCCGTTACTGGGGAACGCCTATCCCTATTTGGCGTGCCAAAGATGGGGAGATCCTAGTCATTTCAAGCCTGAAAGAGCTCTCTGAGCATACCGGTTTTAAAGGCAACGACATCCACCGCCACTTTATCGATCAGTTGGTTATCCATAAAAATGGTAAAGAGTATCACCGCATCAAAGATATTTTTGATTGCTGGTTCGAATCCGGTTCTATGCCCTATGCGGAGCTGCACTATCCTTTTGAGAATCAGACAGCTTTTGACAATGGCTTTCCTGCAGACTTTATCGGGGAGGGTCTTGATCAGACACGTGGTTGGTTTTACACATTGAATGTGCTGTCTGTCGCTCTTTTCGATTTGCCGGCAGCAAAAAACATCATAGTAAACGGTATTATTTTGGCCGAAGATGGGCAAAAAATGTCCAAAAAACTCAAAAACTACCCCGACCCAAATGACGTGATTCAAAAATTTGGCGCAGATAGCATTCGCTGCTACCTTCTTCATAGTCAGGCTGTGAGAGCTGAGGATTTGCGCTTTAGCGAAAAAGGGGTCGAAGAGATTGTTAGAAAGCTTTTTATTCCGTTGCGCAATGCTTACCAATTCCTTTCAACGTACGCATCGTTAGCCGGCTTTCATCCGAAGAATCTCCGTTCGAACCATCCTTTAGACCGCTGGATTGTCTCAAAGAAAGAGGGGTTGATCAGGCAGGTCATAGAGGCTATGGATGGGTATGCTTTAGATAGAGCTATCGATCCGATCTACCAATTTGTGGATGAGTTAACGAATTGGTATATCCGCCGCTCTAGACACCGCTTCTGGGAAGAAAATCTCGAAGCTTTCGAGACGCTGTACATGGTTCTCAAAGATATTGTGATCCTTTTAGCACCTTTTGCCCCTTTTCTTGCTGAAGCTCTGTATCAGGAGTTGCGCAAGGAAAATGATCCTTCAAGCGTCCATGGAAATCTGATTCCTCAACCCGATCTTTATCTGATCGATGAGAAGCTTGAGGAGAGCACAGCTATTGTACAACGCGTTGTAAACTTAGGCCACCAGCTGAGAAAGTCGCACAAGTTAAAAGTACGCCAGCCTTTGAGCCGTATCACGTTGATCACAAAAGAGCCTGCGATTGTAGAGGCTTTACAAAATGGTCAGGAGCAGATTTTAGAAGAACTCAACATCAAAGAGCTTGCCATCGCGTCTGAAGCAGGAAATAAGATCAAATTAACTCTTAAACCCAACTGGAGAGGCCTCGGTGCCCGCTTGGGTAGCAAGGTGCAGGAGGCTGCTAAGAAAATTCAACAGCTTGATCAGCAGGACATTTTGGCTCTTTTAGAGGGATCTGAGGTGGTTTTGCCACTGGAGGGGGAGAGCTTCTCACTAAGCGAAAATGATGTTGAGGTGATTCTTAACCCTATTGAAGGGCTGGTCGCTGCCTCGTTCGGGAAGGTTGTAGCACTGATCGACACGGCTCTTACGAAAGAGTTGATTCAAGAGGGGATTGTCAGAGAGCTCGTAAATCGGGTCAACACGCGCCGCAAAGAGGAGGGGCTAGAGGTGCAGGATCGGATTCATCTCACCATTTTCGCCGGGCAAGAGGTGATAGACGCGGTTTCCAAACACTTAGAGTTTTTTAAACAAGAGGTCCTCGCCTTAAAAGTGGATTTCGTCTTCAAAGAGGTAGAAGAGTGTGAACTAGAGATCGCAAAACAGGTTTTAGTATGATTCTTGTTTGGGCTTTAGCTAGCTTGTCTGTTTTTATTGGACTCACGCTCCTTTGGATTGTGAGTCTCAAAAAAAAGGATGTCTCCATCGTTGATGCAGCTTGGAGTTTAGGAATTGCTTTTCAGCCCCTGGTGATTTTTATAGCAAATCCACAAAAAGATCTTTTTCAACTTTCAGTAGGTATTTTAGTCCTTTTGTGGGCTGT
>RGXB01000137.1 GCA_010029555.1 bacterium | reverse complement strand
ATTTAATGTGGGAAATTTCATGCCGGGCAAGCCAATCCCAAGCCTTTATTGCATTGGATTCCGGATGTTCGATAGGTCGAGCTATGAGTGGAGCAGAAACCAGTACATAAATATGCTTATTCCATGAAAAAATAGCGCAGTGTTCAACTAGCGCTTCTTTTGTCACAACTACTGAAATTTGTTCTTTAAATTCAGGTAAGAGCTTCTGAAAAAGAGCGTGAATTCGACTTCTTTCTTGGAGAACGGATTCAACTATTTGTTGGTCTACAAGTTTATTGGCCCGCAGTCTTTCCTCATATATAGTTGCAGAATCTAACAACTCTTTGGCTAGAGTTGGTCTTTCGTCCCACATGCGATTGAGTTTTGCAAATAGCCCTAGAAAATCCATAAAAAATACACCTTGAACAGAAAGATTCTATTACATTTTTCTATTTAACACCAGAGATATTGATAGAAAATTTTAAGAGGCGAAGCCATTTAGACCTCAAACGGAAAGTCCATAAGAACGGGCATCATGACCACTTGATCCAGTCAAATAGCTTAAAGCGGTTAGAGCTCCGATGCGGTGAGAGGTTGTTTTTTGGGCTATTCTTCAAGGATGAAGGCGGCTACATCCAGAATGAGAACGGGCTTTTTTCGTATTCATGCGAACTTTCCCTAACAGGGCAATCGCCGACGAAAGAAAGGGGAAATCAATAAGCCCTCCATAAAGAAGGGTTTTTCAACTCCCAGAATAAGATTAGAACTTGCGACCAACGGATTAACAGTCTTCTAAGCTGCCGTACTCCACAACAGCTGAAAAACGTGTAACAGCAATAATTCTAAGGAATTAGGGTGATTCTATTCAAGGCAAAGTTTGGTGAAATGTGGCAAGATATTGCGGACTACTGGAGCATTTTTGGAGCAAAGACCAGAAAAGTGGCTCTCGAAAAACAGGTCAGATTCACAATCAATTTCAAGACATAGGAAATATGTTTCTAGTAGGCATCCCAGAGAGCTTGCCATTCGTTAGTGATGAGATTTTTGGCAAAATAGATATTACCCGCTTGCCCTATCTCTAGTCCTGCTTTGTAATCTGTGGCTATTTGGAGGAGAAATTCGTTACCAGCTTTAAATATTGCATGGTCGCCTCGGCAATAATTTGCATAACCCCCAATCTTATGCATTGCCTCTTTCTCTTCATAAATGTCTTCGCGGTATTCAATGCCTTTTTCTCTAAGAAGGATGATATCAGCAACATCGCTGGAAATATCATCACCATCTTCCCATGCGGGAAAATCATTTTCGATCAATTGTGGAAAAAGTGGAAATGGCTTGACCCCCTCAATACTATTTCCAAAATCTTTTTCAACAAGATCTTCTAAATTAGAATATTCACGGATGCAAAAATTTCCTTCTTCATCGTCAAGAAAATCGGAAGATATAAATACTGTCAGTACTTTTGTATTTTGAAGTGCTTTAGGAATAAACGGTAAATCTGCCAAACACAATTGCATAAGAGGAAACATCGGCTGCTGATTCACATCTATAGGACAAGCCTCTTCTGTGTAGCCTAATTTGACTTTACCTATCCATGATTGCCTGAAAATATTATTTTCTGGCCGCGCGCCACCTGTTTGAAACACAACAGCTTTTTTTCTTAATTTATCTTTTATTTCACTTATCTGCATAATTATTATCTTGTTAATAAAAACGAATTCCCACTTTCTGTATAGCGGCTATTTCTTTGAAATACATTCAACTTTATGCCGTGACCAATCTTGAATCTGATGTTCTTTTGAACAATACATGGCTTCTTGACATCGGACACATTTAAAAGCTGCGTTTGTGACCATACATGTACCCAGTGAACATGGGCTTTTTTGGTAGGAGGTCTTTAGAACTTTTGGATCCATGTAAATCATAAAAACATTTCCCGAACCAAGAGGTTTACTCTCAACTGTATAGGGTCCGTATTGTCTTGTGAGATTACCTACCAACACAGTCTTTAATTCATCAAACTTTTCTTGAGGAAGTTTGTCAGATTTTATTCCCCATATCGCCTCTGCTGCTATGAAAATCTGGTTATCCTTATCTGAATTAGCATGGGTAACTGTAACCGCTCCCGCTTTTAATGGTACGCTCATAAATCACATCCCTCTGGGCCATTCTCATTTTTCAGGAATAGCCGCCTAATTAAAAAATTATCTTTCATCTACTAAAGCACCGATACTCCAGGATAGTTAAGAGATTATAAAGCATAGTCGCAAAAATGCAAGATCTCAATACTCAATACGCAAAGGTCGGACGCAAAAAGTGTAATGAAAAATTTTTCGTTTATGTTTTTTTTACAAAACAAACCCATTATCCAGAATGAGAAAGGGCTTTTTTCGTATTCACGCGAACTTTCCCGAACAGGGCAACCGCCGACGAAAGAAAGGGTAAAGCAAAAAGCCCTCCATAAAGAAGGGCTTTTTCAACTCCCCGAGTAAGATTCGAACTTACGACCAACGGATTAACAGTC
>RGXB01000136.1 GCA_010029555.1 bacterium | reverse complement strand
CTTTTATTCCCTTCTGATTGTGTATATTTCGGGCTCAAGCTCTATCATCCAGAGCGCTCTTCCCTCCATTTTTCCCGCTTGGCTTGCCCCGGCTGTGATTTCGATTATCATCGCACATGTCGTTTATTTGGGGATGAGGGGGGTAAGTCGTGTGAATCTTCATTTAATGCTGGGTCTTATCACAACTTTTATAGGTTTTTTATGGGTGGGTTCGGAAGAGTTTAAATTTGAATTTCTCTATAAGGGGAGTATAGTCCAGTCTTTAAGCGCTATTCCCCTGGTGTTTACCGCCTTCACCTACCAGGGAATCATACCAAGCATCTATTATTTTCTTGAGAGAGATAAGCAACGAACCAAAATCTGTATTTGGATTGGTGCCACTATTCCTCTTGTTGGATATATCCTTTGGGATACCCTTATTAAGGGAGTGATCCCTTTGCATGGACCTGATAGCCTCGGGGAAGCAAAACTTTTAGGTCAATCTTTAATGGAACCTCTAAGCTACCTACTACCCGGATCTTCTATAGAGATATTAGGTATATGGTTCGCCTTTTTCGCTCTTGTGACCTCTTTTTTGGGGGTCACTCTCTCTTTGGTAGATTTTCTTTACGATGCCCTGGAGTGGGATGATACGACATCGAACAGAACTTTGATTATTCTCTTGGTCATGATCCCGCCGACTTTGGTCGCGATCATAAATCCGAATATGTTCCTGTTCCTTATTGGGGCTATTGGGGCCCTATTTTGTGCGGTCTTATTTTCTTTAGTCCCTATTTTAATAGTTGCAAAGGGAAAGTACGTGCATGGATATGAATCGGGATCGAGGCTTTTAACCCACTGGGTCCCTTTAATATTATTTTTTATTTTATGCTTTTTGGTTATTTTTTTCGAACTTAATGATCTAGCTACAAGTTTCTTTTTGTAAGAAACTACCTTTATTAAAAAAGAGAATGTTCTTAATTGCGATATAAATACCAAAACTGGCAAGAAGAGAATCATCCACCCTTTAAGTTTATAAAAGGGGTGTTTTTGCCATTGGATGGCCCAATTGTAAGGAAAGTATGCGATTCAAATTAGGGATCTTCCTTGTATTATCATTATTTCGTACCCTTTCAGCGGTTGAGCCGTTTGAGGTCGCGGAAAAGCGGGCCAAAGAGGAAAATAAGCCTCTGATGATTTTCTTTATGGGTTCAGGCTGGTGCCACTGGTGCGAAGAGATGAAGAAAAAGATTCTCTCGAAGCGGGAATTTCAAAGAAATGTCGAAAACGATTTTATTGTTCTCGAGGTTGACTTTCCAAGAGGAATCGGGAAAAAAAAGAATGAGATGACCTATAAAAAAAGGTTTGGCGTAGGCCGTTACCCTACAGTTGTCATCTATGATCCCAGAACAGATAAATTATTTAGAGAGTCTGGTTTTAGAGATATCACACCGAAAGATTATGCCCTGCGCCTCAAAGAGAAGTTTTATGAGAATGGATTTGAGGGGATACATATCGGAAAGGGGGGATCCTGGGGTACAATCGCAAATAGAGATCTTGACGCTGAATCCAAAGAGCAAATCAAAAAGTCCGTAAAGTACACCAAGGGACAAAAAGCAGGTACTCGAGCCAGACAAGAAGAGGTGAAAAAAGAAGATACCGATAGATTTGAGGTTGCCTCGGGAAAACCTGTTTTCGAATGGATCCAAAAAAGCTTAGAGAAAGAGGCTGTGGAATTGCCTAACCAGTCCACCCACACAGTGTACAAAAATAGATCCCTAGTCAGAAATGACAAGGAAAATGAGTTCTTGAAAGAGACAAATTTAAGATCGATTCGCAAAGAACCCGAGATCCGTTGGGAAAAATATCCTAGAGGGGCCTCTGCCAAGGGTAGAATGCTTAGTAAAAAAATGAAAAAAGTTGAAGCTAAGCTTATTCGTATTGGATTTGGTGGCAGCTGGTGGGTGTTTAAAACCCGCTAACCCTAAATTGTCTTATTTTCTTTAACAGGCAAAAATCAAACAATAAGATATTTTTTTCCTAATGAGTATAGGGCGCAGGGTGCTTCCAGACAGAGGGTTTGAGATTTTCCGGGGCTATCTCGTGCAAGAATCTTGATGGGGTAGTAGCGATTGTTTGCCCCATTTTTTTTCTAGAGGTGGCCATGGAGAGGGTTAGATATTGCATAGCTCTTGTGATGGCAACATAAAACAGGCGGCGCTCCTCTTCGAGCCCCCCCTCTTTGAGGCTCTTTTCGTGGGGGAGGATGTGATCTTCCAGCCCTATAAGAAAGCAAGCCTTAAACTCCAGCCCCTTAGCGCTGTGAAAGGTCAAAAGCTGTACAAGATCCTCCTTGGAGGAGTTATCTTGCCTTAGCAAGGCATCTTGATCTAAGTGGGAATGGGCTAGAAAGTCTGAGAGGGTGGGAGCAAGGCCATCGGTCGACTGTTGACAATCCTCCTCATATCTTTCGATCATTTTTAACGTTTCTTGAACGTTTTCTATTTTAAAGTTCTCAGCTTTTTCCGTTTTGACCTCGT
>RGXB01000135.1 GCA_010029555.1 bacterium | reverse complement strand
TGGTGGAATGGGTTTGACGCAGACCCAGTACGAAAAATTTATCCAAAACGCCCGTACCAGCGGGTCATTAAATCGGACCCTTTTTTACGCACACTTAGCTACCGACCCGGTCAATGAGGCGGTGATGGTTCCCGATCTGGCTCTTGCAGCTGCCGAGTATTTCGCTTTGAAAGGGAAAAATGTTTTGGTGCTTTTAACCGACATGGTTGCATTTGCCGACGCCCTGAAAGAGATCGCTATCTCCTTGGATTTCGTCCCTGCCAACCGCGGATACTCCTCCGACCTATACACTCAGCTAGCCATGCGCTACGAGAAGGCGGTGGAAATCGAGGGGAATGGAGCGCTGACTATTCTCGCTTCGACAACCCTACCGGCTAATGACGTTACCCACCCGATTCCGGACCTTACCGGTTACATCACTGAGGGGCAATTCTATCTTAACATCGATTGTATCGAGCCTTTTGGATCTCTATCACGTCTTAAGCAGCTTGTGATTGGAAAAACTACACGCACCGATCATGGGCACCTAGCTAATGCAATGATTCGTCTTTATGCAGACGCTTTGAAAGCCAAAGAGCGTGATCGGATGGGGTTCAAACTTTCAAGTTGGGACAATAAACTTCTAAAGTATCAACAGCAATTTCGGGCGAAATTTATGAGCCTAGAGGTGAATATACCACTCGAAGAGGCATTGGATCAGGGGTGGAAAATGCTTTCCGACTGCTTTGAAAAAGAGGAAGTGGGAATTAAAAAAGAAGTCGTGGATATCCATTGGGCTTGCGTCTGAGGTAGAATTTTGTCTGAAATCCGTTTATCCAAAATAGAACTTAAAAACCAGCAAAACAACCTTGAGCAGTTTAAAAGGTATCTTCCTGTTTTAGAGCTAAAAAAAATTCTTTTGCAATCTGTTTTATCCCACCTGGATGTGGAGCTGTTCCAATCCGAATCCAAAAAAATGGAACAGCAAAGACGATTGATGTCTGTAAGCGCCCTTTTTGCGAAACCCGGAATGAAAGAGTTTACCGATTCGATGCGCGTTCTTACCATTCAACGGAGTGAGGAGAACATCGCCGGTATAGAACTTCCCGTATTCATGGGTGTAGAATTCGCCCCCGTAGAGAGTCTTGTAGGATCGGTCCCTTTGAATGCGTTTAGTTTGCGGGGAATTTTTGAGGAGGTGATGGAGGTAATCTGCCGGCACCAGGTTCTTTTGGAACGTCGAAAAATTTTGGAAAAAGAATTGAGAGACGTGACGGTCAAAGTCAATTTATTTGACAAGATCCTGATTCCTCGAGCTGAAGCGAACATTAAAAAAATTAAAATTGCTTTAGATGATCAACAACTTGCTCAGATCGCTAATGCAAAAAAAGCTAAAGAGCTGATTTTGAAAAAGGGGGCGAGATGATCATACCCTGTGAAAAAGTTCTCTTCATTGGTACTACGGAGGATTTGGTTCAGTTTTTAGAAAACGCTCAAAAGATTGGACAGCTACAATTCCAATCGATTGAGGGGAAAAAAATGCGCACGATCTCCAACGCTGCGGAAGATGTTCTCCACGCCTTAAGGATTCTTCGTCGCCAAGTTCCGGTCGATCAACTCAAAAATGACGTAGTCCCACGCTACGAACTGGTCGAAAAAATCATCTATTTGCAAGACAGGTGCGATCGTATAGTTGAGGCTCAAAAGATTCTACAACATGAGATCCAGAGAATTAAACCTTTTGGAAATATCGACCTTGAAACAGTGAACGCAATAAGCGAAAAATCGCTCCACAAAGTCCAATTTTTTTTCAAAAAAGGGAAAAAGGAGTTGCCTGAGGAGCTTTTTAAGAGACTTGTGTATATTGACACCGACGGCACTACCGACTATTTCATGCATATAGGGCCCGATCCTTTGAAAGCGGACGGTCTTACGGAGATGGTGATGGAGTACTCGCTCAATTCTTTGAAGGAGCGCTACCAAAATCTGCAGAAAGAAGAGGTCAGGATTCAAACCGAGCTCAAAGAGATGGCTCATTACAAGGAGATTTTAGAAGAGTACCTTGAAGAGCTTCTCGACCACGACGATCTCCGCTATACACGTTCTCAGGCCGAAAATATTTTAGGCTCCACCCTTTTTGCTATTGAGGCCTGGACACCGGCCGGAAAAGAGGATTGGAAAGAGGCCCTTAAAGGGGTCAATGTTCATATGGAGCATGTGCGTATCCGCCCCGATGAGACGGTCCCTACTTTCATGGAGAATGCCGGCTATCGTAAAGTGGGTGAGGATCTTGTCAAAGTCTACGACGTCCCCTCGATCGAGGATAAAGATCCCTCTTTATGGGTGCTGATCTTTTTTACCCTTTTTTTTGCTATGATTGTAGCAGACGCAGGTTATGGTTTACTGTTTTTGATCGCGTCGTTGATTGCTAATACTGTGTTTCGTAAAGCCGAAGGGTTGACGAAAAGATTACTCAAATTAGCGCTGATTCTATCCTCAGCCTGTGTAGTTTGGGGAGTTTTGACCGCATCCTATTTCGGTA
>RGXB01000134.1 GCA_010029555.1 bacterium | reverse complement strand
TCTATCTTCTTGGACCTAAGGGAGATTTTCACTTACGCCCAAGCGATGTGGTGCACAAGATTGAGCCGGGAATGGAGCTCTTTTTTGACGACGGGTACCTTGTCGCACATTGTGTGGGTAAAGATGAAGACGGAGTAAAAATCTCTTTTAAAAATGAGAGAATTTTGAAGCAAAATAAAAATTGCCATATTCCAGAGGCCCACTTAGATATCCCCGAAATAACGGAGCAGGACCGCAAGGATATCCTTTTTGGTATCAAGAACGGCATAGATCTGATTGCCGCCTCCTTTGTAAACTCGCGTGCTAATATTCTAGCTATCAAGCAATTGCTCTTGGAAAACGGATACGAGGATGTGGGGGTGATAGCAAAGATCGAAACATTAAACTCTTTGAACAATTACGAATCGATCTTACAAGAGGCTGACGGGATTATGGTAGCAAGAGGGGATTTAGGGATCGAAATGAAAATTGAGGCGCTCCCTTCCGTCCAAAAGATGCTGCTACAAAAGGCTCAGGAATGGAATAAATTTACGATTGTTGCCACGCAAATGCTCGAATCAATGATTGAAAACCCCAGACCTACTCGTGCAGAAGTGAGCGATGTGGCAAATGCAATATTTGAATCGGCTTCAGCTGTGATGCTATCGGGCGAAACGGCTGTTGGTAAATACCCGCTGGAAACGGTTCAACAGATGCGCCGGATTGTAGTTGATGCCGAGAAGCATATCGACTTCAATCTAAGTTTTTTTGAGAAGTCTCCAAAAAACCATATTGACATGAATATAGCGATCTCCTACGGAGCGGTTGGACTATCGATGCACTCGAATGCAAAAGGGATTTTTACTTTTTCCACAACCGGACGATCGGCCTCTTCAATCAGCTCACTTAGGCCTGCAAATCCTATTTTTGCGTTAACAATTTCAAAAAGAACCTTCCACCGCATGGCTATTCAGTGGGGCGTCTACCCAATTTTGGGCAGTTACAAAAATCTGGAAGAGGGGTTGAATGTTGCCTCAAAAATAGCTTTGGAAAAGAGGTGGGTGGAACTAGGGGACCTTATGGTAGTCACTTTTGGCTTTCCATTCCATCGCCCGGGGACGACGAACACCATACAATTAATCAATATCGGGGAGGTATTACTTAGGGGAGTGGGGTTAGGAGACCAAATTATTGAGGCTCCCGTTGTCCATAACTACCCCCTTAACCCGATTGCACCCCATGTAGCGAAAAATAATATCGTTCTTTTAATCGACTTCCAAAAAAGATACCTCCCTATCCTCAAATATGCTGCAGGTGTAATTTTTACCGGCCAGCAGGAAAATGGTGAGGAGGAGAAAGATTTCCTTGAAGCGATGAAAGGGCTGAATATCCCTTGTATTTATAGAGCTCGTGGAGATTTGAGGGCAATACATAAGGGTCTTTTTGTCACCCTTGATCCGCTAAATGGGGTCATTTTAGCAAAAAAGCATGGTTAGCAAGACCTAAAAAGAGAATTGCTGCGGTTTCTGCTCGCAAGATTGCATCGCTTAAATAAACGCCTGTAGCATTTTTTCTTTGTTTTAGTAGATGCACCTCTTCTAAGGTAAACCCTTTTGCAGGGCCTATAAGAAGTTTAAATGGTGATTTGAGATCAAATACCTCAAAAAACGGGGGAGACGAGGGGTCGATATCACCAAAATAGATACATACATCCTCTTGAAGAAAATCCTCAAGGGAGGGGACAAGGTCAATTTGTGGAAGCCAAAACCTACCCGATTGTTTTAAAGAAGCGATTAAAACCCTGTGCATTCTGTCGATTTGACCGTCAGTGAATCCCCCCTTAGTCGTGTTTTGCATCCGAATTAAACAGATTTTAGTTAATCCCAACTCACAACCTTTTTCTAAAAGAAGATCCAGTCGCTCTTGAACAAGTAGACCAATCCCTAGAATACAATCCCTGGGTTTGGGGAAATACTCTGCGTGCACTATCTTTAGAACCACCGATTTTTTCGAAATTTCCTCGATAGTAGCGTAACCTAGCACCCCTTTTCCATTAACGATTTCCACACTATCGCCCACCTCATTACGCATGACGGTTTTGAGATGTAAGGCCTCAACAGCTTCTAAAGTAATAGCAGAACCTACACAGAGCTCTTGTGGGGAAAAATAGCGGTTAGCTGGCATCAGATTTCGACAACAGAGTAATTTTAGAGTTTTTAAATTGGATCGAAAAATCCAGCAAGCTACCGTCTTCTAGGGTGAGAACCATCTGGTTCATATAATTTCTGAAGCGGGATTTGTAGAGCTCACGACGAATCGATTCGGGCTGGTCGTTTTGTCTGGAGGAGCTTTCCTGGATCATTCTGGTAACGTACTTTTCTTCTAGCTCTTTTGAACCAATAAATTCGATCGACCAGCTTGGGCGTTGCCCTAGTAAAATGGGGGGGACAATAATCAACTGCATCATCGATTGGACTGTCTCTAAGAAAGGTTGACTTACGTTTTTGGCGTAAATTTTTGGTGCAAGTACCTTCATACCAAGAAAAGTAGACACCGTAGGACTCTCCTGGA
>RGXB01000133.1 GCA_010029555.1 bacterium | reverse complement strand
GGATCTTGTGATCTCTACAGCCTCTTTTATCAACAAACATTTGAAAAACGCTATGGAATATGGAGATATCAAAGCCCCTTTTATTGTTGTAATGAGCGATTTTGATGAGGCTCAAGAGGTAATGTGGACCAGACCCGGTAACGGTACTCACTACATAATCAGGACTCATGCCAAATTAAAAAACAACATAGACCCCAGGTATCTCTATCCCATATCTGGAATGTGCATCCGCTCCGCATTTTCTGCCGAAAAAACCAAGAGTTATAAAATTTTTGATTCTTTAGGGCTTAGCATCACCAAACCCACCGCTCTAGTAGCCTTTGGGGGTTATGGGAGTGAAGAGATGAAAGACCTTTTGCATTTTTTTAATCTTAATGAAGAGCTTCAGGCAATTTTTATTTGTGGAACTAATAAGAAGCTCTACCACCAGCTTAGCGAGAGTGCAAAACCCAACACCAGAATCTTAGGATTTGTGGATAACCTGCATGAATACATGAATGCGTGTCACCTCCTTATTGGAAAACCGGGACCTGGGATGGTGACGGAGGCTATCCATTGCCACCTCCCCGTTTTTTTAAGGGGCGGTATTGATCTTATGAAGCAAGAAGAGAGTGTTTTAGACTGGGTTTTAGAAGAAAAATTTGGGGACAAATGGGAAAATTTTGAGGATTTTCAACAAAAATTTGGGGAAATTTTAACCCATATGCATCTGTATAAAAAAAATATTGAAATGTCTGTTCGCAAGAATCCTACCCTCGAAGCGATTGACCATATAGACCGGATTTATAAAGAGACTTTACCCAAATCTCCTGAGGCAAAAGTTGCAAACTATACCTTTTATTAGACGTTTGTGTTATACTCATGAGCCGAAACAATTTTTTTATTGAATAGCTATGACCCAACGCAAAAATATTCGCAATATCGCGATTATTGCCCACATCGACCATGGGAAAACAACCCTCATTGACCAACTCCTCAAACAAGCCAACCTTTTTAGGGAGAATGAGGCCACCGACGAGCGAATGATGGATTCTAACGACCTTGAAAAAGAGCGCGGGATCACTATTTTTGCCAAACACACCAGCCTTCCCTACAACGATACCGTTATCAACATCATCGATACCCCGGGTCACGCCGATTTCAGCGGGGAAGTTGAGAGGGTTTTAGGGATGGTGCAATCGGTTCTTCTTCTTGTCGACGCACAAGAGGGTCCCATGCCGCAAACCAGATTCGTTTTAAGTAAATCGTTAAAAATGGGGCTTAAACCCATATTAGTCATCAACAAAATCGACAAACCTAACGCGAATGTCGACAGAGCACTCAACCTCACTTTTGACCTTTTTGTTGAACTTGGCGCTAACGATGAGCAACTCGATTTCAAACACATCTACGCTTCGGGAATCGGCGGCTATGCGATCAATGAAATGGGAGACGAGAAAAAAGACATGACTCCCCTTTTTGACATGATCGTCAAAGCTGTTGAGCCCCCTGCTGGTGATGAGAATGCACTTTTTTTAATGCAGGTGAGCACCCTCTCCTATTCCGATTATATGGGGCGTCAAGTGACAGGCAGGGTTCTGAGCGGATCGGTAAAACCAGGTCAACAGGTTCTTTTGTCAGGAGCCCAGGGGAAATCGGAGCTTTACAAAGTCACAAAAGTGGAAGGCTACCGCGGAATCAAAAAAGTCGAATTCCAAGAGGGTTCGACCGGGGACATTATTTGCATAAGCGGCCTTACTAACGCCATGATCGGTGATACTGTGAGCGATCCGAACAATTCCAAAAGACTTCCCCCCATTCCGCTAGATGAGCCGACAATCTCTGTAAAATTCATGGTAAATTCCAGCCCGCTTGTGGGCAGAGACGGCAAGCACGTAACAATGAACAAAATCCGTGAACGCCTTTTGAAAGAGAAAAGAGCCAATATCTCCTATCGTATCAACGATTCGGGCGATGATGCGATTGAGGTTTGTGGACGAGGTGAGCTTCACCTTTCTGTTTTAATTGAAACGATGCGCCGCGAAGGGTATGAATTTTCTATTTCCAAACCGGTTGTAGTCCTAAAAAAAGTGGAGGGCGAGATTCACGAACCCTTCGAAAAAGTGTTTATCGAGGTGCCCGAAGAGTTCTCCGGTACTGTTATTGAGACCCTATCTAAAAGAAAAGGGGAGATGCAAAATCTATCGACAAATGAGCACGGAATCAGCGCTATGGAATTTTTGATGCCGATGAGAGGTCTCATGGGGTATCGTAGCGACTTTCTCACCCAAACAAAAGGGAAAGGGATCCTTACCTCTTTATTCCATGCTTATGAGCCTCACAAGGGGGAGATCGAAGGGCGCCACAATGGGGTACTCATCTCCAATTCTGCCGGTCAAGCTACAGCCTATTCTATTTTCGGTCTTCAAGATCGCGGGGTGATGTTTATTCAGCCGGGTCAAGAAATCTATGAAGGGATGGTGATTGGGGAGCACAACCGAGATAACGATCTCGTAGTGAATCCCGTGAAAGGAAAACAATTGACAAACATTCGCGCTTCAGGTTCTGATGAAAATATTATTTTAACCCCTGCCCGCATCCT
>RGXB01000132.1 GCA_010029555.1 bacterium | reverse complement strand
TCAGGCGGCAAAAGTTTGCTCTATATTTACGGGTGGCGGGCCGATTGTTTTGGCAAGGTATGGTAATGGCCAGATTAGTGTCGTCAAAGAGAAAATCACAAAACCTTTATATAACGGTCCACTGATAATTCTGATTTCTCGCCTTTCGGCGTCCGCTTCAGAAATTGTGGCACAAACTCTCAAAGAGTATGGTGTGGCGATTATTGTTGGTGACACTAATTCATACGGGAAGGGGTCGATGCAGTACCAAACTATCACTTCGGACGAGCCCTTTTGTTATGCTGTCACAATCGCAAAATACTACACAATATCGGGGGCCTCTGTTCAGCTCAAAGGGGTCGCCTCGGATATAGTGGTTCCAACCGATCTTTCGCAGATTCCTATAGGGGAGCAATACTTGAAGTATCCTTTAGGTTACGATACCCTTAGGCAAAACTTTAAACAACTTTCTTTACAGAGCAGAGATGAGTTGGGGCAGATATTCTCTTTCTACCAGAGGCAAGCCAGTGGCTCTGTTTCACGCGTGTGGATTGATCAGCTGCGCTCTTTGAGCGAAACAAGAGGACTTCGCGCAGATGTGGCGGATCCGGCCCTTTATGAGGCTCAGGAGATTGCCCGGGATCTAGTCATGTATCTCAACGGCGGCTCAATAAAAAAAGGGGAATAGTTTCCTCAAAGTCTAAGCCCTATTTGCCCTAGATACTTCTTGTTGCGGTAAATTCCCGCTTGATGCTATTGTATTGAACATCATTCATTTGGATGGCTTGGTAGCTCAGTCGGTAGAGCAGAGGACTGAAAATCCTTGTGTCGCTGGTTCGATTCCGGTCCAAGCCACATGAGGAGGTTTATTTTCTTGTTAAAAATTAGAAGCTAGAATAACAAAGGTAGGAATAAAGGTTCGTTATGGATGTTACATATTTTATAAATTATTTCGTTACCATGCTCGTTGTGTGTAATCCCTTGATTGCCGTCCCTGTTTTATTAAACCTAACCCAGGGCAGCACTAAGGAGCAAAGACATTCGATTGCATTATGGTCTGGTATATCACTTGCTGTAATTTTAGTTTTGGCAACTTTGATAGGTGGCCCAATATTAGATTTTTTAGGAGTACGTGTTGGTGCTTTTCAGTTTGCCGGGGGCATTATTGTATTTTTAATTGCACTTTCTATGTTGAATGCTGAAGTAAGCCCTATGCGGCAAAATCCTAATGAATCCAACGATATGCGTCCCAATATTACTGTTGTACCGCTTGCTATTCCACTTATGGCGGGTCCTGGGGCGTTCAGTGCTGCAATTATAGCCTCGCATGCCCACTCCTCTGTTTTCGATCTTTTGATCCTTTCTTTATGTGGCATAGGTGTAGGCGCTACAGCAGCAATTGTGCTATATTTTGCCGCTCCTATTGAGACGAAGCTAGGGAGTTCTGGTATAAATATTCTTACCAGAGTAGGAGGTTTGATTTTGGCGTCATTAGCTGTCGAAATTTCCTTTCGTGGACTCGCATCTCTAGGGGTATTATAACTATCGTTCCACCAAGGGACATATCCTGATAATGTTGTGTAAAAGATAATCCAAAAAGCTCTATTTAGCTTATAAGAGATAAAAAGGAGGGAGCATGAAAAAAGAAAATAAATCCAAAAAAAATAGCAGTCAAAAGAGAGGCGAGACGAAAAAATCTAAAAAAAAAGGGGGCACTAGAGGATTGCTGGTTTAAGAGCCTTAGTCCTCTAAAAGAATAGTAAGGGCTTGCTTTAACTCAATCCTTTTTTCTGGATCATATTGAAGCAAGCCTGTTAATAAACGGGCTACCTTTGGCGCATAGCTGCCGCAGAAACCGCTAATCATCCGATCAGAAAGACTTTGTTTATAGGCGATAAAAGATTCTAAAGATGAAAACATGGGGTGTGACCGATAGTTTTCTGCAAGGGCTTTTTCGTACGAAAGGCCAAATAAAATAAAAAAAAGAGTGGCACCTAAGCACCATTGGTCAAGTTTGGTAATCGATAGCGGTTTTTGATCAAGAGGCAAAAATTTCGTATCGATTCGCCATCTCTTTCCAAGCCAGAAACTCTGGGCAAATTCCGGGGGCATATAATTTTGGCTGTAGCATCTATCTTTAGTAGTATCCTCACCCTCTTTGATGGTTTTAGAAAATCCAAAATCTGTAAGTTTAAGTCTGTATTCCCCATTGCTTACATGAACGAGAAAATTTTCTGGTTTTAAGTCCAGGTGTGCTATTTGGTTTTCGTGAAGTTGGGTGGTTAGGTGGAGAGCTTGATGGACAAGGTCTAGCCTCTGATCAAAAGAGAGCTCTACGTGGTCGTAAAGAAAATTAAGTAGATCTCCGCCATTGACAAACTGCAGTAGTAAAGCATTTTTAGTTTCGCCTAACCCCTCCTTAGAATCTGGTTCAGATCTGGTTTCCATAAGGGGATACTTTTTAGGGGTGAGACCTAGTCTAAAAGCTCGGTCGAAAATCTGCAAATTTTCAGGTTTGAATTGAGAAAAAGGGTTTTCAGAATTTTTTGGAGTTAATAAAACATAGAATTTAGGATCCCCCTTTTTATTGCGCTTTAACTCGTTTCCAACCAATTGTATTGCAGGACTTGCATAGGCATCTAAGCTGGAATCATCCAATTGGGCAGGATGCAATAAGAAGGTTTTTGTTTTTACAGTTAGGTGTTTATAGCTCTGCACATT
>RGXB01000131.1 GCA_010029555.1 bacterium | reverse complement strand
TATTACACAATCTTGTTCACAAAAGAGGATTTGAAACGGGGCTATTTTATCAATAAAATACTTTAATTCGATCTCGGTAAGATCAAGAGCATTTTTGAGCTTTTGCAGGGTCGTTTTCGAGGAGAGATAAAATAGCTCAATAAGGAGCTTAGTGATTGCAGGCTCAAGCTCGGCCAGCCTGGCGCGAAAAAAGAGGTCCTGATCGACTGTGTACTCGGACAAATCGACTTTGTGTTTCTTTTGAAATTGAAGGTCAAATTGCATGCAACCGCGAGTTTAAGCTATAGTCGATAAAAATACAATCCTTCGGTGATGAATCCAAAAAATGTGCACTTTATTCGCAAAAGGGGAATCCACCTAAATATAGAGATTGCGACTTTCTTTCCCCCTTTTTACAGGCTATGCATCTTGGTTGACAATAAGGGTGGCTAAAGGTGTATAGTATTCTTCACAACGTACTTAGGGTCTTAAATGACCTTGGTTTTGACATCCTAAAAATTTCAAAAAATCTTTGAGCTGGTTCCAACTATCTAGAAATTTAGCTCCAATCTTGAAGGGGAATATGGCATACGATCACCACAGTATTGAAAAAAAATGGCAAGCCTTCTGGGAAAAAAACAAAACATTTAAGACCGATATTTTCTCTGTAAAACCCAAATACTACCTACTTGATATGTTCCCTTACCCCTCTGGTTCGGGGTTGCACGTTGGGCACGCAAGCGGATATACAGCGACCGATATCGTTTCAAGATTCAAAAGACTCAAAGGGCATGAAGTACTGCACCCCATGGGATGGGATAGCTTCGGACTTCCTGCTGAACAGTACGCCATCCGCACCGGTATCCATCCGGCTCAAACCACTGAAGAAAACATTAACACCTACAGAACCCAAATCAAAGGGCTAGGCCTCAGCTATGACTGGGACAGAGAGATCAAAACAAGCGAGCCCGATTACTACCGTTGGACGCAATGGATATTCAAGCGCCTGTATGACAGGGGGCTTGCCTATGAAGCGAATATTTTGGTCAATTACTGCCCCGGATTACGCACCGTTTTGGCAAATGAAGAGGTGGAGAACGGTTTTTCCAAAGAGGGGGGATACCCTGTCGAGAGGCGCCCATTACGCCAATGGGTCTTAAAAATTACCGCCTACGCCGAGCGTCTTTTAGAAGATCTGGATGAGTTGGATTGGCCCGACAGCTTAAAAGCTTTGCAAAGAAATTGGATCGGCAAAAGCCATGGTGTAGAATTACTTTTCACCACAGCTCAAGACCATGTCCCTTTGAGCGTGTTCACAACTCGAATCGATACAATTTTTGGTGTCACCTTTCTTGTTATTTCTCCTGAGCACGCTATGCTGGATCGCATCGTATCGATAGGGCAGCACGAGGCGGTAAACAAGTACAAAGAAGAGGTGAGTCGTAAAAGCGACCTGGAAAGGACCGACCTCAACAAAGACAAAACGGGTGTTTTCACTGGCAGCATGGCCGTTCACCCTATAACTAAAGCCCTCATTCCGATTTACGTAGCCGACTATGTGATAATGGGCTATGGCACCGGTTGCGTTATGGGTGTACCTGCACATGATGAGCGCGATAAAGAGTTTCAGGAAAAGTTTGGTCTTGCATCGCTTAAAGTCATAGATGATAGTGATGGTAAAGAGGTCTTAGTTCATAGCCATTTCAATGATGTGGATGTGAATGGGAAAACTCCCGATGAGGCAAAAGAGTTTCTTCAGTCCTATTTTACTGAAAAACAACTGGGCAAGGTCACTACGCAATATAAATTGCGTGACTGGCTCTTCTCCCGTCAACGTTACTGGGGCGAGCCTATCCCTATCCTCCACTTCGAAGATGGGACGAAAAGGTCCTTAGATGATGACGAGCTTCCACTTCTTCCTCCCCATATTGATAACTATTTACCCTCAGAAGATGGGCAAAGCCCTTTAACCCGCGTAGAATCCTGGGTGCAAATAATCGATCCCAAAACACAAAAAAAGGCGATGCGCGAGACCAATACGATGCCGCAGTGGGCGGGTTCTTGCTGGTATTATTTGCGCTTTTTAGACCCTCATAATAAAAAAGCTCCTTGGGATCCGATGATTGAAAACCACTGGATGCCGGTCGATCTTTATGTAGGAGGGGTTGAGCATGCGGTTTTACACCTTTTATATGCGCGCTTTTGGCACAAGGTTCTTTTCGATTTGGGGTTAGTATCAACAAAAGAGCCTTTTAAAAAGCTCAAAAATCAGGGTCTGATTACAGCTTTCGCCTATAAAATACCCGGTGGAGGGTTTGTAGCACCATCCGACGTGGAGGAGAGAAATGGAGAGTACTTCGATAAGCGCAACGGGCAACTGCTAAAAAAACAGCTGGAGAAGATGTCCAAATCCAAGTTGAACGGTGTGAATCCCCTTGATGTGGTATCGCAATATGGTGCAGACACCTTGCGTTTGTATGTTACTTTTATGGGCCCTTTCGACCGGGAGAAAATCTGGAGCGATGAGGCGATTGTGGGCTGCCACCGTTTCCTGATCAAGGTTATGGATCTTTTTGAAAAAGGGAAAATTGTCGATGAGTATCCGCTGGAGATTCGCCGTTTGACCCACAAACTTATATATGGTGTGGAAAAAGATATTGAGGAGTTAGCGCTCAACACCGCGATTTCTAAAATGATGGAATTTGTGAATGCGATGCAAAA
>RGXB01000014.1 GCA_010029555.1 bacterium | reverse complement strand
TGGATCCGATGCAGATGATATTATTAAAGTAGGAGAGGATCTTGGACTTGAGGCGGATGGTTGGACCTATGAAATAGATGAGATTATCGACGTCCCTCTACCGAGTATTGTCTACTGGAATTTTAACCATTTTCTCGTGATAGAGGGTGTAAGCAAGAAATTTGTCTACTTGAATGACCCTGCCTCTGGCCCTAAAAGGATGAGCTGGGCAAGTTTTGAAGAGGGGTTTACAGGTTTTATAATGACCTTTAAGCCTACTAAAGAATTTCAACCTTCAGGTCGTAAACCTGAGCTTATACGCCCCCTTTTTCGTCGTCTTAAAGGATATTACGGCCCCCTTTCGTATCTCTCTGTTCTTTCTGTGTTTCTCCTTTTGCCCTGGTTCTTTTTGCCTATTTCCATACAATTTTTTTACGATAAAGTTCTCACCACAAACAATTCGAGTTTCGGTTTACTTCTGGTAGGACTGCTCTTTATTGTTACGGTAGTGACCGTTTGGTTAAGAATTACACAAGCGAAAATGTTGAGAAAATTTTATACAAAGATGAGTATAGATTTCTCTACAGTGTTTTTTTCCCATCTTATGAAACTCTCTTTTGGCTTCTTCAGTCAAAGAGCGGTCGGTGAACTTGGTTGGAGATTTACCTTGAACGAAGAGGTATCCTCTCTGATTTCAGGTAGTTTGATCACACTCGCCCTCAATGTTATTTTAATCTTTTTTTACCTAGCGGTCATTTTCATCTACAGTGTCCCTATTGCTATTTTGGGGCTTTCTTTAGCGGCTCTCAATATTTTACTGTTTTTTCTGATCAATCGTTCCAGAAATGATGCCTTCACAATTATGCAGCAGGAGTATGGAAAATCCGTGGGTTATGGAATCGGTATTTTACGCTCTATAGAATCAATAAAATCTGCTGGAAATGAGTCCGCATCTTTTGGGGTTTTTTCGGGCTATTATGCAAAGATGCGTAATGCCGAACTAAAGACGGAAATTCGAAGTACTATTCTTACGATGTTTCCCTCGTTAACGATGCAATTAGGCAATGTGATTCTATTAACGGTTGGGACTTTAGAGATTTATCAAGGGAATCTTTCCATTGGAATGGTTCTCTCTTTGCAATCATTTCTAGCCTATTTCATGGCGCCTGTTCAGGGGTTAATGAATATGTCGAATGATTTACAAACGATGAAAATCAACGTGCAAAGATTGGATGATGTTTTACAAACCCAGCCCGAAAAAGGATCGCTGGGTTATTCAGGAAATGTGTGTCATATCTCGGAGGGTAAACTCAATGGGTACTTAGAGTTCGTGGATGTCTCTTTTGGCTTTAGTGCACTACAACCCCCATTTATAAAAAACATCTCTTTTAAATTGGAACCGGGAAAAAGAATCGGCATTGTGGGCCCCGTGGGGAGTGGAAAAACAACTATAGCACGCCTGGCATCAACTCTCTTCAAACCCTGGTCAGGAAAAATTTTGTTTGATGGGAAGCCCATAGAGGAAATTCCTGAAGCTCTATTTAAAGCCTCTGTATCCTATGTGGATTCTACCCTTTTTTTCTTCGAGGGGTCCGTAAAAGACAATCTCACTTTTTGGGATGAGCATGCAGATGATGAACCTTTAATAAGGGCCTCTGAGGATGCATGTATTCATAATGATATTATGAAGAGAGCTTCAGGTTACGATTTTCACCTGATCGAGGGGGGTGGTGTTTTTAGTGGTGGGCAAAGGCAAAGGATGGAAATAGCAAGAGCTCTAATTAAAGACCCTACTCTGATCATAACCGATGAGATAACCAGTGCTTTGGATTATAAAACGGAAGCACTTGTCAGCCTAAACCTCAGAAAAAGGGGTTGCAGTGCCCTTATTATAGCGCAGAGGCTCTCCACAATCCGTGATTGCGATGAAATTCTTGTTTTAGATCATGGTTCTGTGGTCCAAAGGGGTACGCATGAGGAACTGATGCTTCAAGAGGGTTTTTATAAAGCTGCAATTTTATCTGAGTCTATTGAGTAGGATATGGAAGATTCGTTTACATTTATTGAGACAATAAAGGGGCTTGGACTTGAGGAAAAATTCATCCCAAGAAATACCAAATCATTTTTTCCGTGCGAGGAATGCATCTGGTTTGTGATCGAAGGGTCCGGCGGTGTTTA
Organism: bacterium; assembly: GCA_010029555.1. Classification (GTDB taxonomy): domain Bacteria; phylum Chlamydiota; class Chlamydiia; order Chlamydiales; family RGXB01; genus RGXB01. Next base: position 13,693 of record RGXB01000014.1, on the reverse strand, counting down.
TGTCCAAGAACAGCTCTGCCAGCAACAGGTTATAGGAATCACAGAAGCCCCCATGAAGATGATTCATTCTCTTAATCAAGGGGACGTCTATTTTTTATTCAACCAAGAATCTAAAACCCATAAAGGTTTTTTTCTTTATAATTTTACCTCTATGAAGCTGGTCAAGTTGACAAGCGAAAAATTGATTGGTGTTCTAGAAAAACACCCTGAGCTAAATTTAGAAATTCTTCTCAGGATCAATACTACTATTACCGGAACCCGAAAAAATTTTACTCAAAAAGAATCCAATAAAAATTCTTCAAGAATCATCGATTTTGAAAAACCTGTGGAAATCGCAGAGGGTGAACATTTCACTATCAAGAAAAAAAATACTGGCGAGTGTATTGATCACGAACACTGGATGGAGATTTTGGAGGGGAATGTCGATATTGATTCAAAAAATTCTACTGGGTGGGAGGAGTCTTTGGGGATATTCCCTTTCTTTGATTCCTGGAATCTTATCGCTCTCAAAAAAACCAGAATGGCTACAATTCCCAAACAAAGAGTCTTGTTTCATCCCGATATCTGGAAATCACTGAGGTTAATTCAACAACGCACTTTTAAAAGAACGACTCTTTTTTATTTTCCTCAAAAACAAAAAGAGGAAAAGATTTTATCCCAACAAAAAATATTTGAGGAAAAGGGGGTCCTTTCTGAGACCTTGAAAAAGTTTTCGATCCTTTCACTAAAACAGTCCCAAGACCTAACCGATTACAGCGATCCCATATTTACAGCCTGTTTTTGGATCGGTCGGCAAATGGGTTTTACTTTTACTAAAAACACTCTAGTCCGTAAAGAACCGCTACCGAGACTTTTTGAAATTTGTGAAAAAAATGGGGTGAGATTAAGGGAAATAAACTTAGTGGATCGCTTTTGGAAATACGATAGCCTACCTATACTTGCTTTCACATTAGATAATAAACCTGTCGCTCTTTTGAATTTTAGAGGTATAAGTTACTACGTTCATGACCCAATATCACAGCAGCTGACCAAGCTGGACAAAAAAATTTATGACCAACTCGATAAAAAAGCCTATTCCCTCTATTTCCCTTTTCCGAAGGGGAAACTCAATCTCAAGACCCTATTTTTGACTTTTTTCACAAAATACGATCTTAAGACGTTCTTATCAATTTTGTTATATGGTTGTCTTGGGGGGCTTTTAGGAATAGCCTTCCCTTTTTTGAATCAGACCCTATTTTTAAATGTGATTCAGCTAGGTCATCGGGGGGAGTTTTTTGAAGTTGTCATCGGGATGTTTCTGGTGATTTTCAGTCAGCTATTCTTTTCGGTCGTAAACTTAGTAGCTTTCATGAGATTGTCCATTCTTTTCTCTTTCAAAATCGAATCGGCTATTTGGGATCGGCTTTTAAAACTACCGGTAAATTTTTTCAGACAATTTAGTGCCGGAGACTTGGTCCAAAGAGCCCAATCGATGAATCAAATCCAAAATATTTGCACACAGTCTGTTTCAAATGTTCTTTTAACGGGTATTTTTTCTGTTTTTTATTTTGTAGCTATGCGCCATTTTTCTTTGGAATTAGCACGCATAGGTTTTCTAATAGTATTCCTCGTCTCCACAATAAATACTATTGTGCTTTATAATAAAATCCTGATCCTAAGAAAACTTCTTAAGATCAAAGGTTTTATCAACGGTGTGATTATACAGTTGCTATCGGGTATAGCAAAAATCAAGAGCCAGGGAGCTGAGACCAAAGCATTTAACTATTGGTGTAACTTTTTTGCAGAAGAACGCCTTTATTTCAACCAGTCGTTTTTTTTAACGAATATCGTCCAGGTGATCAATTATATCACAAATATCATCTCTTACTTGATTTTTTTCTCCATCATCTCAGACAGGTTATTCTTTAGTAAATCCTTCGGCAACGACTATATTTTTTCGATTGGGGAACTTGTGGGATTCTTTTCGGCTTATATCCCATTCTCTTCGGGCATCACCTCGCTTGTAGGAACTTTGGTTAACATAGCAACGATTTTTCCCCTTTGGGAGCGGGCAAAAGTTATTCTAGAAGGGGAGATAGAGCCGGAGGAGGATAAAATCAAACCCGATAATTTACAAGGGCAAGTCCATGTAGATAATATCTCTTTTAGATACTCAAAAGAGCTCCCTTTGGTTTTGGAAAACGTATCGATTGATGTGCAACCCGGGGAATTTATTGCAATTGTTGGATCTACAGGCTGTGGCAAATCTACACTTTTGAGGATTTTACTCGGTTTTGAAACTCCGGAGATGGGAACTATCTATTTTGATAATAAAGATATTCGCAACCTCAATCTGCGCGAACTAAGAAAAAAAATGGGTGTTGTGCTACAAAATGGCTCTATTTTTTCAGGAACTGTGTACAGTAACATTGTTTGTGGCGGGATCTATACAAAAGAAGAGATAGACCGTGCAGTGAAAATGTCTAACTTCGACAAAGACCTAGAAAAAATGGGTATGGGTCTACACACTGTTGTTCAACCGGAAAGCTCCTCATTAAGTAATGGGGAGGCTCAGCGTCTTTTAATCGCCAGAGCTCTTATATCGAATCCGAGTATGCTCATTTTGGATGAAGCGACCAATTGTTTGGATTCTGAGTCGCAAGACCTCATATCGAAAAATATCGATGAGCTGAATATCACGAGAATCGTGATAGCCCACAGGCTCAGCACCATCAAAAATGCGGATCGCATTTATGTAATGGATAAAGGAAAAGTCGCTCAGGTAGGGAGCTATCAAGAGCTTGCATCCGAACCAGGGATATTTAGAGACACCCTTTTAGCTGAAATCAAAAAAACAGCTCCTAGTGTAAGCTGAGCTTTTCTTTTCTTGGTTACCAAAAAACTTACCGATACACCTTTCTTGTTTTGTAAAAAAAATGAGAGAGGGGTGTCATTTAATATTCTCTCAAAACAAAGACAAATTAAACCAATCTCTATATCGCAACCTTTTAGTTTTATTTGATAGGACGCTTTCAAATATAACTAAAAAACAAAAATGAAATGGGGTAGCTCAAATTCATCTCTAGTTTAAGGATAATGTGCTAAAGCACCCGATCACGTTTTAGTTTTTAAAACGCTTTAAGGTGGGGAGGGTGAGGGTTGAAGTCTTGGAGTACAAAAGTAAAACACAGCAATAGCTATTTTTTAAAATTTTCTAGAGAATTATTCGGGCTTCATAGCCCCCTTTATTTTGGTTTACTACTAAATAAAGGGAGAGCAGAAGTAAAGTATGAAGCCTTCTTGAACGATAAAGGGGATAAAAGGGATTTTTAGATTGGTTGTACGATAGCGCCATCCTCGACGTTGATTTGCCCATCGATGACAATTCTGTCACCAGGAGCAAGGTCGGGGCTAATGAGCTGTATAAAACCCTCTTTGCTCACACCCGTCTCTACCCATACGTAAGTAGCATGATTTGATGGATCGACTTTTATGACAAATTTCCCCTTAGTGCCGATACCAAGAGCTGCAATCGGACACATTAAAGCATCGGGTATCTCTTGCAAGACGAGTTCACATCTTGCGAATTGTCCCGGCCAAAGCATCTCTTCGGTATTTTCATACTGGGCCCTTAAAGGGAGTTGTCCGGTTGTTTGGTCTATTTGGTTGTCTACAACAATCAATTTGGAGATAGCGGTACCGGTGGAACCAGGTACATTTACCCTCACCTCAAGGTTATGCTCTTTCTGTCTACGCATAATTCGTGAATATTCATACTCGGGTACGGAAAAATCGATATAGATGGGAGTGATCTGATTTAAGGTCATTAAATTTTCTCCAGGATTTGCAATCAGATTTCCAGTATCTTTAATCTGTTTGGAGCATCTTCCTGAAAACGGGGCTTTGATATAACAAAAATCAAGATTTGTCTGACTTTTATCTACCTCACCCTCTTTCATCAAAACAAATCCATCTTGTTCTTTGTCGTTGCATACGTACTGGAAAAAATCTAATTCTGAGACGAATTGATCCTTAATAAGGCTCGCATAGCGCTCCTTTTTATTCTGGGCAAATGCTTTATTGGCTTTGGATTCTAAAAGATTCCCTTGAGCAGTCTTTAGACCAGCCTGGTAGATTCTGGGATCGATCGTAATTAAAAGATCCCCTTTTTGTACCAGCTGGCCCTGAGTGTAGGAAATCTTAACAAGATAGCCAGTTACCTGGGCACAAATTTGGGCAGAATTAAAAGCTCTTACATGACCTATGCCCGGAATAATCTCTGGAACAGTCATCGTTTCTAAGGTAGCTAATCTTACCTTTGGTACGGGCGGACGGTAAGCTCCCCCTTTTTTAGCACATCCATTAAAAATAAAAAAAGAGATTAAAGGGATCAGATACCTTGTTTTCATGGTGCCTCGTTTTTATTTATAAGACCTATTTCAAAGGTCAATTTAGCTTTAGATTGAAAATAGTTGCTTACCACCTGAACAAGCTGGGCTCTTGCATCGGCTAACTTTGCCTGGGAGTTCAATACATTCAAAATGTCATTTGTTCCAGCCACGTAACCCTCAAACGTCCCTTTGTATTCAATCTCTGTTGCATCAAGGTATTGCTGATTCAATTGAAGCTGATCGTAAGCCAAAACAAGGTTGTTATACTGTGTCATCACTCCAGACATCACTTGTAGCTGTAAAAGATTTAGAGTGCTTTCGGATTGTTCTATCAAAGCCATTTGTTGCCTAAATTCGTTCTTGATTTGCCAGCCTGTAAAAATAGGCGTATCAAGATTGAATTGAACTAACCAGTTGCCGCCATCAGTCGTATTTTGGTTAAAGTAGAATTGACCTGCACGACCATTAAATCTTAGCAAAGGGTAATTTTTTGCATACGCTTTTTTTAGGTCAGCTTTTTTTTGTAAAATGGTGGCCTTGATCGCCTTAAGATCGGGTCTCATTTGCTGGGCAATCGAAAGAAGGACATCGGGTTGAATAAAGCTGGTTTGAATTGTTTTAGGATCGGGGAAATCCTCTACTACGAGAGACGTTTGTGCAGGTATGCCTAAATTTGTATTCAGCGTGATTAACGAGTTTTTAACTGTAGCCTCTTGAGCGGCTACATTGATTTTTTTTTGCAAGTAAGAGCTTTTAGCTTGCATGACATTTGTGATATCCGAAATCCCTAAAGAGAGACGGTCAATAGCTGCTGTATAGGTAGCTTGTGCGTCTGCAAGGTCGCTTTTGTAAGCGATCAATAGATTTTTTTGGTAGAGGTAAGAGTAATAGGTGTCGGCAACCTGTCTAAGTACATTTTGGACTTCAGAGTTATGCTTTAAATTGCTGGTCAACAGACCGAAGTAGCTAGACTCGATGTTGGGCTGTCTTGTAAGGTCAATTAAGGTGAAGTCCATCATCATCTCTGGACCCCATGTTGTGGTATAGTACTGATAAAGCGAGGCATTTAATTGGAAGCCCTGAAGCTGCCTGAGGTAGGATACGTTGAATTTTATATTCGGGTACAGCGATGCCCTGGAAAGACCGTAATTTGTTGCAGCAGCTTGAGCCTCATAAAATGTCTTTTTAGTGAGAGGGCTGTTATTCAAACCTAAGGAAAAAAGATCCAAAATATTTAAAACGCCCGGTTGTTTTTCTAGGGAGGCCAGGTCTAAAAAAGGGACAGAATCGATGTGTCTGTTATCCGCTTGCGAATTGATCCAAAAGCTGGCATTTCCTGCGGGTGCATACTTGCTGGGGGATATCTCAGGAGCTGGTTTGCAGCCTGCTAACAAAATAAGAATGAACCAGTTACGCTTAATCATCAAACCGAGACATAAAACAAACAATTTTTTTTAGGCAATAGAAAAATGAATTAAAAAAATGGGGTCGAATTTGGGAAAACTTTTTGATTAGCTAGCCTTGATTGAAAAGCATGAGAAATAGCATTTTTCAATACCGTTTTTTTTCGTTTAAGGAGGCTTAAAAAGTTGCAATTGACAAATCTCTTTTTTTTATTAGTGTAGAATGTATGGATAAAAATAGTAAGATCTTGATCGTAGGGGCGGGCCCTGTAGGGCTCACGCTTCACCAGCTTTTAAAAAAAGGGGGCTACACCCGGGTACGCCATATCGATAAAAGCATGTGTGCTGCTCAAGAGTCAAGAGCCGTGGGGATTCATGCCTTCACTTTACAAGTGATTCTCAAAGAATTGGGTTTCATGGAGGAATTTAAGAAAAGGGGAATCGCCATCCAGAAACTGGAATTTGAGGAACAGGGGAAAATACTCCATTCGGTTGTACTTCCCCGTTTCCTTTGCGCTATCGGTCAAAATATCACCGAGGAGATTCTTGGACGAAACCTTTCGATCCAACGGGGAATAGAGTGTGTTTATGTTGATGAGTACGGAAATGCCCGATTAAAAAGGCAGGATGGTCTGATTGAAGAGGATAAATATGATTTGATTGTAGGTGCGGATGGGACGCATAGTATAGTGCGTCAAATGTTAGGACTCGAATTTTCTGGAAAAAGTTATCCGCAAACCTGGTCTCTAAAAGACGTAGAGTTTGATCACCCTTTGACCGAACTGCAAACGGGTTTGATCCAACTCCATGAGGAGGGGGTTCTTTTATTCGTGATGGCTATAGGTCCTAAAACCTTTAGAGTCTTTTCCAATTCACCCGATTGTGAAAAATACTTACCAAAAGATATCCGGATCACGAGCACCTATTGGAGTGCAAGCTATCACGTGCATTGCCGGATCGCCAATACCTACTTTAAAGGGAAATGTGTGATCATGGGGGATGCAGCACACACCTCTTCTCCGGTAGGGGGTACTGGTATGAACAGCGGCATGGAAGATGCCTATCTATTCGTTAAAGCCCTTGAGAAAAACGGTATAAAAGAATGGGCAAAAAAAAGGCGTTGCTACGAGAAAAACCTTTTATTTTGGACCGATACGATCTATCGGTTTATGACAAAAAAAGGGGCATTTGCTCAAGTTTTAAGACGAATAGTTCTCAAATATATTGTGAACATTGACTGGATACAAAAACGATTATTTAAGAAGTTCTCAAGACCTTTTTAAGTAACCATCTCCCCCTTTTCGGGGGAGATAAGCTATGATGAAAAAGCTTTAAAATGGCCCTTCCCTAGGACTTTTTCTTATTTTTCGTCCATCACCCCTTTACTGTAGCGATCATAAGCGCTTTGGTAGAGACCAATCGCATTACCTAAAATAGAGGATTTTGTAGAGGGTATTTCTTCAAAGTCGTTCGACACTTTTTGATAGGCTTTTACCTCTTTTTTGGGGGAGAGGATGATCATCTCATTTTTTCCATAAAAACCGAGTCTTTGGTAGGTTCCTATAGGGACCGGTCTATCGATGGGAGAGTGGATTTGGTCGATTCCGTAAAACCTGCTTTCATAGCTGAGCCCTAAAAGACCCAAAATAGAGGGAACCACGTCCATTTGACTCGTGCGAGTCGTTATCGATTTTGGCTCGAATTTTCCCGGGGCATAAAAAATACAGGGTGTAAGGTATTTTGTAGGGTCTAGCTGCATTTTTCCAGCGCTTGAGGCGCAGTGGTCTGCAGTTATGATAAACAGAGTGTTTTGGTACCAGGGGGTCTCTTTTGCTTTCTTGAAAAACTGTTCAATAGCCCAGTCAGTGTAACGAACAGCCGCCTCCCGTGTCCCTTGAGCCATCTCAATTCTATGATCGGGAAAAGTATAAGGCCTGTGATTTGAGGTAGTCATGATCAGACTGAAGAAGGGCTTTGAGGGGTCTTTTCGTGATTGGATGTCCTCTAAAAAAGCATCGAAAAGATGCTCGTCACTTACACCCCAAATAGTCTCATGCTCAATTTTTTCGGAAGGGATGTGAAGACGGTCCCGCACCGTAAACCCGTTAGCTTCAAAAAAGGCATTCATGTTGTCAAAATAGCCATATCCTCCATACCAAAAAAACATCTCGTAGCCGGCGGGTTTAAGTACCGAGGAGACATTATAGAGATTTCCATAGTGGGGTCTTCTTAAAATAGAACTACCGGGAGTTGGGGGTACGCTCAAAGCAAGAGCTTCAAGCCCTCTTACAGTCCTTGTCCCCGTGGCGTAGTGATCCTCAAAACAGATCGAATCCCTCTTGAGTTTTGCAATAAATGGGGTCCAAGTTGTGGGTTTTTTGTCCAAAAATTCCTGACTTAAACTCTCTACTGTAATCAAGACGACGTTCATCTCCTTTTTAGGGCAAAAGGAGGGGATCATCCTTGCAATCGGATCTTGATCAGGTTTAGAGAAATTTTGGGGAAAATAGGGGGCAATATTTTGTGCAACAAGGTTAGGGTGGATCGTCTGATAAAATTGATTATAATTAAGCTGATTGTGGAAAAAAGCATAAAGAAGGTTGCTGGTTCCGTTTTCGCTCAATTCTTGTGCAAAGTTATTTTTGCTCCAATTTGTTAAAGGGAATAAAAACGATAAAAAACTGAAAGCGGCGATCTGAGCTAAGAATTTGATCGACAACGGTTTTCTAAATTTGGGAAGTTTTTGTACAAAGTAAGCCCCGATGCCGGCGATCGCTGCCATTATGGATAGATACGTCTTCATGGGATAGGATTGAAGGATATTGTGGACCACTTCATGGGTGTAGACTAGATAATCGATAGCGATGAAATTGAAGCGGCACTCCATGTCTCCCCAAAATATCCATTCTGCGAACATCTGAAAGGAGAGGGCAAAGAGGGTGATAACAAACCCTAGCCACTCCAATAGTGGGGTTTTAGCCACCTTTTGCCGAAGAAATTCTGGGGTAAAACGGATACAAATAGCCCATAACAAAGTGAGGAGAAGTATAGGTCTTAGATCAAACAGAAAACCTACCAAAAGAATCGAGGGGATCTGTAGCCAGTCTACAGAGTGATTCCAGGCATTCATCAAGGTGAGAGTGAGTCGTGTGAAGGTCGAAAAAACTAAAAAGAGCATCGGCGCCCTAAAATAGATTTGCTGCTGCATAATTCTCCGTTAAATGCAAAAGTACAGGTCAATACCGCTTTTTAGAAAGGGTTTGATAGATAGGGTAGGTGTTGAGGAAAAAATTGTAAATACCGTACTGTTTAAGGAATGAAAAAGCCTTTGAATTTGCCGGGAATCGGTTTTTGTGTTGCCTCTTTTATAGGATGCGGCCTCTCTTTTATATGGATGGATGCTCCTCTACAGTTGCAGTTTTTTGAACCATTTTCTCAAAAATGGTCTATTTCTGGAGCAGAGTGGCCGATTCGCCTTCTATGTTACCACCTTCCGAAGGGTTTCTACGCAAGTTTGATTGTTTTTCTTTTATCTAAGGCTATTTTTTCCAAACGGGGTACCAAAGAGATTTTTACAGCGATTTTTCTCCTTTTATCTCCTATATCAGTTGCGATAATCAAAATATTTACCGGAGTGGAATGCCCCAAGGATCTTTTGCACTACGGGGGTCATCAACCTGACCTTGCACTTTTGGAATCGATGTTTAGAGGGACTGGACGCTGTTTTCCGGGAGGCCACGTAAGCGCAGGTTTTGGACATGGGAATGTCGTACGGTTTTTTTCTACTCAATCAGATGCTTTTAAAACACTACGAACACAGAGGAGATTTTTTTCTGGATTGGCTGAAAAGTTTTTTAAAGAGTAAGTTTTTGGGGACTGATTTCTTTAAAGCAAAAAAAGAGGGCTGAATACTAGAGCTTTTTAGACCTTATATCTAGAAACAGATATTCTTTGTAAAAAAAGCCTTCTAGTATACTCCTATTAGCATTGCATATGCATTCAATGGTTTTGAAGATTTAAATTGTGAGATTCAACATCCTCATAACGAATATGCCAGGGCTCTTGAGCAATAAGCTCCTAGCTAAAATCAAATAGAGTCTATCTTGCTGGGATGAACTTAAGATATTCTTTTTCCTAAAATCTTCAGGTGTACTAAAGTTTCGTGATGTTCGTTTATCAAAAAAAGTATTTTGAAAGTTGAAAAAAACAACACGAGCATCAGCATGCTATAAAAAATTTTCCTGTGCATATCTTACCGTAAAATTTTCAAAATAGGTGATTTTCGTCTCCTCTTTTTTTAAAGAAGATGAAGAATATATTAAATTTTTTTGGGGGATTTTGTAGATGTTTTATTGAAAAATTTTTTGTGAATTGAAGGTGTATTTAGCTTACGAGTCTTTTCAAAGAGGGGAGATGACTCAAGCGGAGAGGTACATGCGTCAGCTTGTTGCTGTGGATCAGAATTGTTTTGAGTTTTTTGAGTTTATAAAAGCTGGGGGGGAGATTGTAGAGCCGATTCTTAGAGATATTGATCGTCTCAAGTTCTTCTAGTTCTCCCACCCAATCGGGCAAAAATTCCAGAAGATTTTGGGAAATATTGAGAATTTTCAGGTTTTTAAACAAGAGGATCTCTTTGGGAATATGGGTAAGCTTAAGTTTCGATAAGGAGAGTTTCTTGATTTCCAAGAGCTCTTTTGCATGTTCATTCATGTACTGGCGAATTTCTTGGGGAGTCGCCCCAAAAAGCGCTTTAAGGATATTTTGCTCTACAAGATGCGCAAAAACTTTCAAAAGGTTTTCGTCCTCAAGTTTCAGCATTTTGTATTTTATCGAGTGTTTTGCGACAATAGCTTTAGGTTTTGCTTCGGTAGTTTTGATTATGGAGTCTAGTCGATGGGAGAACCCTTGGTCTTTTAATTGGGCAAGAAATTTTTTTTCGCTCTTCTTCGTCTCTAATAAAGGGGAGTAGCGCTGAAAGATGTGGTGAATTTTTACGATTTGGTGTTCGAATGGGTCAAATCCAATAATGGAGCGAAACCGTTTAAGGATGCTTTTAAGCTCGTCCACCTCTTTAGCGAGAACTTTCCATCTTCGGTTCATGAAAGGGGTTTGACAAAGACGAAAAGACTGCAGATGGTCGGGGAGATTTCCAAGTTTTGTTGTAGACTTACAAGGCATTACCTTTGCCAAGCTACCAAAAAAAACGATTTTTTTGCACTAGATAAATGCTAATAGAAAGAAAAAAAGGGGGGCTATATCCGTTCCAAAGCTCTCCTTTGTCTCCACAACAGGCGCGGATCTTCATCAAGCTCCTCTTTTCTTTTGACGGCAAGCTGACCACAAGCTGCCGATACATCTTGTCCTCGGCTATAGCGCACAGGGGCTGAAATCGAGCGATCCTCAAGATATTTTTGGAATGATTTGAGACTCTCTTCAAGGGCCGGTTCCATCGCTGTTCCCGGGTGGGGGTTCAAGGGGATCAGGTTCACTTTTACCTTTAGCCCATGAGCAAATTTAACAAGAGCTTTAGCGTGTTTCAGTGAATCATTTTTATTTTTGATCATCACATATTCCAGAGTGATTCCATGACGGGTCTGGATAGGGTATTCTAAAAGAGCTTTTTTCAGTACATCCAAAGGGTACTTACGATTAACTGGCATCATTAAGGAGCGCTCTTCATCAAAGGGGGTGTGAAAAGAGATGGCTAGGCTTACCGCTACTTTTTTTCCTAAAGCCTCTATTTCAGGGACAAGCCCAGACGTGGAGACGGTGACTTTATGTTTGGATAGTCCAAGTCCATCTTTGGAGGTCATGATTTGTAGCGCTAAAATCAGCTCATCGAAGTTATCAAGCGGCTCGCCCATTCCCATAAAGACCACGTTTGTGACTTTTCTGTTTTCCAGCTCATTATTTGCAATCAGGATCTGCGAGAGGATCTCTCCGGAGCTTAAATTTCTCATCAGCCCCATTTTCCCTGTCTGACAAAACGAGCAATTCATTTTACAGCCCACTTGCGAGCTGATACACAATGTCACCCGATCAAGAGAGGGCATAAGGACCATTTCAATCAGCTTGTCATCCCAAAGTTTCAAAACATATTTGGTGCTTTCGTCCCGACTTTTCAAGCGGGTATCGATTTTTGGGAGCTCAAACCGAAAGGATTCGGCAAGTTTTTCTTTTAAGGCTTTGGGGATGTTTGAGAATTTTTGGGGATCATTTACACCCTTGAGAATCCATTCAAATATTTGCTTGGCAATATAGGAGGGGTAATTTTGCTCACTAACCCATTGGCTCCAAGCCTCAAATGATAAATCTAGGTAAAACAAACGCTCCATAAGGGGGATATTTTACCCTAAAGCTCTTCAGCTTGGCAAGTTTAAATACCCCCTATGCGATTTTTGAAAAATCTTTCTCTCCCTTTAAGAAATAGAATATAGGCTCATTATAGGGGCCGCATTAAAGGAGATGCTGCTCCCACTTGATATAGAGCTCATCAAGCTCTTTTTTGAGACTGAGGTGCTGTTTACAGAGTTTTTCCAGCTCTTGAGGGAGAGCTTTGGCAAGGTTTTCCTCTGTTAGGTGGATTTCCTCCTCAAGCTTTTCTATTTTTTGCTCAATTTCCCGTGTAGAGCGCTTTTTTTCTCTTGGTGCATTTAAATTTTGCCCTTCTTGGGCCTTCAACTCTTTTTTTGCCTCTGCCATTTTTTGCTGCCACTGCCCAAAATCGGAAAAAAGGTAACCGGTATCTTTATTCACCCCAAGCCCGATATACTGGCTTGACAAAGAGTTGAGAAAGTAGCGGTCGTGGGATATCACCACAACTGCCCCTTCAAAATCCTCTAAAGATCGGGTCAATAGATCGATCATCTCCATATCGAGATCGTTTGTGGGTTCATCCAAAAGCAACACGTCTGCCGGTTTCAACATCAGCCTTGCCAGAAGGGCACGAGCCCTTTCGCCCCCTGAAAGAACCTCGATATCCATTTGAAGACGGTCTTGAGGAAAGCGGAATTTTTTCGCCCAGGAGATAATGTGCATCGATTTCCCCTGGTAGAAGACCGTGTCGGCAAGATGCCCTGTCAGAGCCTCTTGAAGGGTCATCCCTTTTTTGGGAAGCCCCTCCTTCATTTGGTCAAAATAGACCACTCTCAGGTCGTCTTTCCATTTAACCGTCCCCTTATCCGGAGCAATCTCTTTAAGGAGGATTTTTAAAAGTGTGCTTTTCCCAGAGCCGTTCATCCCCAATACACCAAGCCTATCCCTCCTAAAAATTTCGATATTGAAATCCTCGAACAAGGGGCGCTCTTTAAACCCTTTATAGACATGCTTCAAAACTATCAGCTTTTTGGAGGTGGATTCGGATTGGCTAAATGAAGCTAAAGAGCCCATGTCCCGATTTCTCTCTTTGAAATCTTGCACCTCTTCTTTCAACGAACCTACGTCTTTAATCCTAGTAAGAGATTTAGCTGTTCTTGCCGGTGCTGTCCGCCCGAGCCACTCCATTTGCTTTTTGAGCTCTTGCTCAAGAGAATGGGCCCTTTTGGATTGGCTTGCCTCGTAGACCTCCTTCTCTTTGAGGTAGGTAGAGTAGGGGCCATCCACAAAAAAATGCCCCTTTGGGTAGCGGTGATTGATCTCTAAAGTAGCATTGGTGACGCGGTCTAGAAAAACCCGATCGTGACTGACGATCAACATAGGGATAGAGATCGAATTGAGCATCTCCTCCAGCCAAAGGATCCCCTCAAGATCCAGATGGTTTGTGGGCTCGTCGAGAAGCAGTAACGAGGGCTCTTGATCAAGGGCATGGGCGATAAGGTACCTCCTTTTTTGCCCACCTGAGAGTTTGGAGGGGTCCACATCAAGGGGAAACTGGAATAAATTTTTCCTGTAAGCACTCAATTCGAGTTCAAGAATATCGGC
>RGXB01000130.1 GCA_010029555.1 bacterium | reverse complement strand
CCGCCATTTTCATAACAAATTTTCTTTTCTTGAATTCGTTTGACAACGACGATTACGGGGATTTATTGTAGTAGGCAAAACAGTTTAAAGCAAATTCTTCGTGGACATGCAAGTTACTCTTAGACCCTTTTCAAGCGCAAAACAGAACATGCAATTAGATCAAGAGCTTCTTGAGCAAAAGCCTGGATCATACCTGGAATTTCACCGATGGGAAAAACCGAGTTTCACTCACGGTTTTTTTATCGACCCTAACGAAGAATTTATTTTTAGTGATCAAATTGACATCGCAAAAAGGGCGACTGGTGGAGGGATACTCTATCACGGCAAAGACCTCTCTTTTGCCCTCTGTTTTCCCGATAACCATCCACTGGCACATTTTGATACTTTGGAGATGTATAGAAAATTGAACCAATTAATGATGAGGGCAATTTTAGATGTACATCCCTGTGAGATTGATTTTGAACCCGAAAAAGAATTCTCTTTTCAAGACCCTTTTTGCATGTCCAAAGCGACAAAATTTGATTTGACAGTGCAAAAAAAGAAGGTGTTGGGCTGTGCCATTAGGCGTAAAAAGGGGCGTGTTTTATACCATTGTTCTATAGCATTGGAACACCCCAAAGCCGACGAGCTTACCCCCTTTTTAAAGAGAGGCGATGCTTTAGTTGAAAAGATCCTCGAAAACACCTATGCTATTGGCTCCGACTGGAACCAATTAAGAGAAAGGATACAGGAGCATGTCACAAAAAATGGATAAAAAAAGGGCCGTCTCTCCAACTCGTCAAGAAAATTATCCCGAGTGGTTCCAAGAGTGTGTAAAAATCAGCCAGCTTGCTGAGCCCTCCATGGTGCGTGGATGTATGATTTTTAAACCCCACGGGTGCGCCCTTTGGGAGGAGATAAAATCCCAGCTCGATAAAAGATTTAAAGAGCTTAAGGTAAAAAATGTTTATATGCCCCTTTTTATTCCTGTCAAAGAGCTGCAGAAAGAGGCGGATCACATAGAGGGTTTTGCCAAAGAATGTGCCGTGGTGACACACCATCGTCTGATTACGGATCCCAAAGGGGAACTCGTGGTCGATCCCGAAGCGAAAATGGAGGAGCCTTACGTAGTAAGACCCACCTCGGAGCTGCTTTTCGGAGACGCCATGTCCCGTTGGATCCACTCCTATCGAGACTTGCCTCTGCTTTTGAACCAATGGGCAAATGTTGTCCGGTGGGAAATGCGTACGCGCCCGTTTTTAAGGACTGCCGAGTTCCTGTGGCAAGAGGGGCACACTGCCCACGCAACAAAAGAGGAGGCGAACGCTTTTAGTAAGAAGATGCTCCATGAGTATGCCCGTTTTGTCAAAGAATCCCTCGCGATTAGCGTTGTCGAGGGGCAAAAACCCGAGTCAGAAAAATTTCCAGGGGCAAATATCACCTACACGATCGAGGCGATGATGCAAGATACCAAAGCCCTGCAAGCTGGGACCTCCCACGATTTGGGGCAAAATTTTGCTAAAGCCTCGATGATTCGCTTCACTGATCAGGCAGGGGAAATGCAGTTTGCTCATACCACCTCTTGGGGTATGACAACCCGATTGATCGGGGCATTAATGATGGTGCATGGTGACGATGATGGAGCGGTGCTACCCCCAAAAATCGCCCCTATCCACATAGGGATCGTCCCTTTTTTAATGAAGGATGGGGATTCGAGTCTAATCTTGGGGTACATAGACCGATTACGCCTCTCTTTAGAATCTGTTCACTACCATGGAGCACCCTTAAGAGTGGAGGTAGACCTATCAGATGAAAGAGCTGCAGAAAAAGCTTGGCGTTTCAAAAAAATGGGGATACCCCATCTGATCCAAATAGGGATGAAAGAGGTTACGGAAAATACGATTACCCTTATAGAAAGGGATATCATGGACACCTCAAAAGAGACGCTGCAAGCAGGCCACTATGTCGAGCATATCACTGATTTTTTAGATAGAATGCAGGCCAGGATGTTCCAAAAGTCCAAACAGTTTCGAGAAAAGCATACATTCTTTGCCCATAACAAAGCAGAGGCGTTTACGTATTTGGAAAGCGGAGTCGGTTTTGTAGAGTGTTTCATAGCGCAAGATGCTACTATTGAAAAAGAGCTTAAAGAAAAATATAGCGTTACTGTCCGCTGTATTCCTTTGGAAACTCTACTAGAGACCGGGCCCTGCATATTTACCGATAAACAGGGGCAAAAAGCGCTTCTTGCAAAAGCATACTAGAGCCTTGCTCAAAAAAAAGGGGGGGTGCCCCCCCTCGCAATGTTCCCTTTTTTAGCCCATGCTTTTAATAAGTTTCAATCTCGCCTTTAGGATATCAGCAAGAGCTTCTTCTGCAGCATTCTCAGGATAGTTTTCAGGAAAGAGTTTAACATTAGCAAAATGATAATTTGCTTGTCTCAACCTATCTTCACATTTTTGTTCAGTGGTTGATTGTTTCGGAGTTGTGGCTCTGCTACGGTCTGTTTCATCCAAATTTTCTAGTTTTTGGTTGATCGCCACCAGAACTTTATCCTTAAGACTTGAATCTTCCCAAAGTTCAACTTCAGCTCGGTAGTTTTCTAAATCTTCTCTATGTGTTCCAAGGATAGTGTTGCCCGATATTACTTTATCTCCTCCGAAGTGCTTATCATTTAATTTTTCTGCTATTGTTAAAACGTCTATTTTGTCTTTATGGAGTTCTATTTTGTATTTTGAAGATAAATTATCA
>RGXB01000129.1 GCA_010029555.1 bacterium | reverse complement strand
TTGGAACTTTCTCCTGGAATCCAGAACTTTTTTTCTAGTCTCTAAAGAGAGGGGGTAAAGCTTTTGTACCTGAGCTGGGGTAGGAAGGTCTCTTGGATGGAACATGAGCGAGTTTTCCAGATTAATTTTTATTTCACTTTTCGAACATTTTTCTAAAAAATTCAATAGTTTGGAGGAGCTTTTTTTGTAAAACTCCTCCAATTTCATCAGTTAGAGGTTAAGTGCAGCAATTTTTCGTGCTGGATTTTGAGTTGCATTCTCTGTTCAAAAAGGGTATTAAACTGTTTTTGGGTTGACTCTAGGAGAGGTTGAGGGGCCTTTGCAACAAATTCCTGATTCTCCAGCCTCTCTTTCAGCCCTTTCATATTTTTTTCAACTAATTCGAGTTGCTTTTCAATCCTGATGCACTCTTTAAAAAGCATCTCCTTTGGCAGGGGGATGAATAGTGTGGCACAAGGAAAGCTCATTTTTGTCCCGAAATCCCCCTCATCGATCTTTTCGACGAATTGAAACGTGCTTTTTGTTAAGGTCTCCATCACCTCTATAGCATTGAGGGGAGTTTTTCCCCTCTCGTGGTGTTTCACGACATGAACATGCATAACAGACCCAAGAGGGATCTGCATTTCGGCACGCACATTTCGTATTTTTTGCACCCAATCGAGCGCCTCTTCAAAATGGCTCACCTCGTGGATATTCGGATCAAAAGCTCTCTGTTTAAGCGCTAAAAGGGGGCTTAACTCTTTAATTTGGCTACGAATATGCTGGTAAATTTCTTCTGTAATAAACGGGATAAAAGGGTGCAAGATCTCCAATGAGCGCAGTAGCACATGGAGTAAAACCCCGCGCGTTGTCTCAAAATCTTGTGAATTCCCCCTTTTTTTAAATAAAATAGGTTTTACAGCTTCTAAATAGACTGCGCAAAAGTCATCCCAAAAAAAGCGATAGACGCGCTGCGCTGCTTCATTGATGAAGTAGCGGTCGATGAACTGATCTATCTCTACAGAGGTTTGTCTTAACCGCTCCAAAATCCACTTGTCCGCTTCGCTTAGCAGATCATGGACAAGATTCGGGATCGAATCGAGGTTATCAAGATGGGGTAGGGTAAAGCGGAAAGCATTCCAAATTTTGTTTATAAAATTACGCCCCTCCTCAAAACGTCGTAAATCAAGATCAATTTGCCGCGAATGGGAGACTAAAGAGAGGAGGGTAAAGCGGACTGCATCCACCCCATACGTATCGATCATCTCGATGGGATCAATAACATTCCCCTTCGATTTTGACATCTTTTCCCATTTAAATTGGACCCCTTTGGGGAGTTTTTCCGCCAATTCCAGCTGCTTTCTCTCCTCCTGCGATACATACTCAATATGTCCAGAGTCCTTTTCTCTCCAAAAGGATTTTGCATAAATCAGCCCGTGGAGGAAAACCTTTTTAAACGGTGGCGTTTGGACCGCTACCTCGGACATAAGAATCATCCTGGCAACCCAGAAAAAGAGAATGTCATGACCGGTAACCAACACAGAGGTGGGGAAAAATGTTTTAAAGTCCTGGCTATTTTCCACCCAGTTTGTGCAACTTAAAGGCCATAAAGCGCTTGAGAACCAGGTATCCAATACATCGGGGTCTTTTTGGTACCTTTCGGGATTCGCTTCCACCTCAGGGGGGAGGCCGTTTTCAGCAAAACAAATGACACGCTCCTCATCCTCTTTGTCATACCAGATAGGGATTGGGTGCCCCCACCAAAGCTGTCTGGAGATGCACCAGTCCTGGAGATTGTCTATCCAATGGTGGTAAGTCCGCTCCCACTCTTGAGGTATAATTTCAACCTCTTTGTTGTCGACGATCGCATTCAACTTCTCTTTGAAAATGCGCATGTTAACAAACCATTGCTTAGATAGAAAAGGCTCAATTACCGCTTTTGAACGGTAGGAGATGCCGACGCGGTGGGTATGCTTTTCCATTTTTACCAAGCACCCCTCTTTCTGCATCGCTTCGACGATTTTTTGGCGTGCCTCGAGCATCTTGAGGCCGCTAAAAGGGGCATGGCCCTCAATCACACAGCCCCCAGAGGTCATCATGTTGATCGCTTCAAGCCCCAAACGTTTGGCGCAGGCGTAATCGTTTGGATCATGCCCGGGGGTAATCTTCACCGCCCCGGTGCCGAATTCGGGGTCGACAAAATGGTCTAAAACGATCGGCAAATCGATTTTTCGTAAAGGGTGGAAGAAAGTTTTGTTGTGGTAAGAGGTGTATTTCTCATCTTTTGGGTGCACGGCAATCGCAACATCAGCAAGCATCGTCTCGGGGCGAGTCGTTGCCACCTGGATAAAACCCGATTGATCGCTTAAGCGAAACTGGAATGTGTAGAGGCTACCCTCTTTTTCTTCAAACTCCACCTCATCATCTGCGAGGGCGGTTTCGCTAACCGGATCCCAGTTGACCAGGTAAAGTCCGCGGTAAATCAGCCCTTGATCAAAAAGTTTTTTGAACATTGTGTTAACGGTTTTCGAGCAGACTTCATCAAGCGTGAACCGCTGCCTGGACCAATCGCAAGAGGAGCCTAAACGTTTGAATTGGGATAGAATTTTTTTCTCGTAATCCTCTTTCCAGGCAAAAGCGTAATGAAGAAACTCCTCTTTTGTCATATCGGTACGCCGCTTATTTTCTTTTGCAAGAAGCATCCGTTCCACGACGGTTTGCGTTGCAATTCCTGCATGATCGGTCCCAGGGTACCAGACAGCATTGTATCCATGCATCCTGT
>RGXB01000128.1 GCA_010029555.1 bacterium | reverse complement strand
GAAAAAAGGGTAATCCTCTCGGGCATCCGCCACTTTGTGGCAGATCCCTCATCCTTAGTAGGAAAAAAAGTGGCGATTGTTGCGAACCTAAAGCCTAGGAAAATGATGGGCATCGAGAGTCATGGAATGATCCTTTCTGTAGTTGAAAAGGGGACGTTTGAAATGCTCTCTTTTGAAAGTGCCCCTTCAGGGGGAAGAATCGGCTAGTTCTTTTTCAAAATGGCTTAAGGGGCTACAAAAGTTTTGTAGCCTCTTCTATCGCCTTATCAATCCCGCAAAAGACATCATAACGTGTAGCGTTTTCTATCATGAATGCGGGTGTGGAGACGATCCGGTTTAAAGGGTCTAGAACACAGTCGGTTGCTGCGGATTCTTTTATTACTGCCCAAGAGCATCCAGTTTGATAACTCTTGTCCATTCCCATGGTAATTTTTATGTTTTTCTCGTTTTTCAACGCAATCGCCACGATTGCAGGGGATATACAAATAGCCACAATAGGTTTTTTTTGTTTGTGAAACGAGAGGATAATCTCTTTTAAACTCTCAAGAACCTCCCCTTGAAATCCATGAGTTTTGAAACTAGAAAGTATTTTAGCCGCTCCTAATCCCCCGGGAAGGCACAAAAGGTCAAACTCTTCCACTTTAAGTCCTTCAAGAGGTTGCACATCACGTCGAGTTATTCGGCAAGCCTCGTCAATAATCCCCCTTTCTCCCAACTCTTTTTTGCTCCCCTTAATGTATGAGCAGGCCATAAAGGTCTTATCAGGGGCAAAACCCTCCCAAATAATCCCCCGTTTTTCTAAGGCAAGTAAACAGCAAACCGCCTCACTAATTTCGGTCCCCTCTTTTTGACCGCACCCTGAAAATATCACCGCAGCTCGCACTCTGGTCCTCCTTTGTTGAGGGGTTCTTACCTAGGCAGTTCTGTCATTTTGAATTGGTTAGATACCTATTATTTGAAATTAGGGAAAAAACTTCACCAAAAAAAGGGTATTCTTAAGATATAGCAGTGTAATAGAAAAAAGGTGCAATTTTTCCAAAAGAGCATATAAAAAATATTGTTCTACATGGAGGGGAGTAGGAGAACAATGTGAGAAACCTAATTACACAAACAGGGTCTCTTGAGTGGATTCGACTACGCGTGGGCCATTTTTCTTGAGGTTCTCTTTTAAAAAATGTTTCAGTCCGGTGAATCTTTGATCCACTGCGACGCTTTTAACCGCGATTGCCACAGCCCTTTTGGATCCGACTAAAATCACAAGCCGTTTCCCCCTTGTGATACCTGTATAGACCAGGTTTTTGACTAAAAGTTTAAAGTGGCTAGTGTGTACCGGCATAATCACTACCGGGCACTCGCTCCCTTGGTATTTATGAACACTCACAGCATAGGCCAAAATCAGTTCATCCATCTCTGTGAAATCATACTCCACCTCCTGCCCATCAAAAAGGACGACAAGCCCCTCTTTCTCTTCATCAATCTCTACAATTCGTCCCACATCCCCGTTAAACACGAGTTTGTCGTAGTTGTTGCGGATCTGCATCACCTTATCTCCAAGGCGAAAGGTGCGCCCCATTTTTGTGATCCTTTTTAGAGAGGGATTGAGTCTGTCTTGTAAGGCTATATTGATGTTTAATGTCCCCAGAACCCCTTTTTTCATAGGGGATAGGACCTGTATTTCCTCAAAGGGGTGTGCATTTTTCTCTTGCGGAAGCTTATTACATACAAGCTCTAGGATTTTATTCAAAATATCTTCTGGTTTTTCCAAAGGGATAAACCAGAAGTCCGATTTGGGATCTTCTTCAAGTTCGGGAAAAAGTCCCTGATTGACTCTGTGCGCATTCCGCACAATCCTCGACCCTTTAGCTTGCCTAAAGATCTCTTTGAGGCGGGTTGTAGTGATGGTTTGCGATTCGATGAGATCTTTTAAGACACTACCTGCTCCAACGCTGGGGAGCTGATCAATATCTCCAATAATCAAAACACGAGCTTTTGTGGGAACCGCTTTAAGAAGATGCCCCATCAGTTGCGTATCGATCATACTTGCTTCATCTAAAATAAGGAGATCACAGGCGAGCGGGTTCATCCTGTTTCTTTTGAATCCCCCTTGTGTAAAATCCATTTCTAGAAGGCTATGAATCGTGGAGGCTTTCTTTTTTGTGATCTCACTCAATCTTTTTGCAGCTCTACCAGTAGGGGCAGCAAGCAGGATTTTTGAGGTGAGTTTTTCTGAAAGGGTTAAAATAGCTTTGGTGATGGTGCTCTTCCCTGTTCCGGGGCCGCCTGTTATAATATGGATCTTCTCTTCCATACTTTTTGTGATCGCCATTTTTTGTTCGCTAGCAAACTCCAGCCCGAGCTGCTCCTCTACCCATGGGATCGCTTTTGAGGTGTCCACTGAACGCAAACAACAAGAGTGGCTCTCAAGCCTTTTGAGCTCGTCAACAATAGACATTTCGGTTTCAAAAAGGTTTTTTGTCCAAAGCATCTGATCTTGGGCATTTTCAAACAGTTTGATCGATACAAGCCGCCCTTCATTTACGATGGGCTGGACCTGTTTTTCGATTAGATCCTGTTCCACCTCGAGGAGGTTTTTTCCATGTTCTAATAAACCTTTAAGGGGATAGCAGGTGTGCCCCTCGTCACAAAGAACTCTCAGGATGTGTTCGATGGCAGATCGGATCCGGTCAGGGGAATTTTTTTCGATACCAATCTCTTGCGCTAATGCATCGGCAGTTTTGAATCCTATCCCCGGAATATACAA
>RGXB01000127.1 GCA_010029555.1 bacterium | reverse complement strand
CGAAAACAAGGAGATCGAAACTGAACGCAGGATGCACAATCTGAAAGCAATCAAACAGATGAAAGAGATCCTGAATGGTGGTGGCGCCTGTTTTTATGTAGCTTTGGGTGGAGGCAGAGATCGCCTTGATCAAAATGGCTATGTACAACTCACCCCGTTTGACCCTAGCAGCGTGGGTCTATTTACCCTCTTAAGTCAAACTGCAAAAAAACCGACCCATATTTTCCCACTCGCCATTTCAAGCTTCAATATCCTCCCTCCCCCACTTTCGATACAAAAAGAGCTCGGGGAAAGGCGTTGGACTCAAGGAGGTAAACTACAAGTAGCGATTGGGGAACGTTTTGACTTTACCCCTTTTCTTTCGATTGAGGACAAAGATTGCATGCATAAAGAGATCACTGAGCATCTTTTTTTAAAGCTTGTGCAACTTTATGAACCATTTAAGGGGGATGTCGCCCCTATAAAAATTTCTCGCTAAACCGATTTTAACCTTTTTTTTCCCTATACAGGCCAAGAGCCCAAAGGGGGAATAGGGTTTCATACCCGTGGTATTTCAGGTAAAAGACACGGGGAAAACCGGGAGCATTAAAATGGGTATCTTTCCAATTCTCTTTTCTACTCAATAAAAACTCTATACCCCTTTCCACCTCTTTTGAGGTCACTTTCCCACAATAAATAAGCGCAATCAAAACGATGCTGGTATGAAATAGAGAGCTTTTTGCAGAAAGATACTCCCCGCTGTTATAAGAATCGCAAGTTTCTCCCCACCCCCCATCTGGATTTTGACGATTTAAAAGTGCGGCTAACCCTTTTTGAATCCAGTCCTCGCTCATATCCTGGTCCACATGTGCTAGCCCAGTTAAAGCGGAAAAGGTCCCGTATAAAAAATTTGTCCCCCATCGACCCCACCAGGATCCATCTTTTTTTTGGGTTTTTTTGAGGTAATCAATCGCTTTTTCTATCGATTTATCTAGCTGCTTTTTTGCTTTCTCTTGATTCTTTTTCTCGGCACAAAAGGAGCGTCTACGCACCTCTCCAAAAAAGGAGAGGACGCGTCCTGTAACATCCTCTGTTGGGGGATCTAAAAGTGCCCCATGATCTGCGAAAGGGATAAGATTTAGGTAATCGAAGTTTTGATCGATCGAAAAGGCGGCAAATCCCCCCTCTTTGGATTGCATTCCTAGAAGCCATTCCAGAGCAGCATTTATATTTTTTCGGTAGCGCATCTCATCTACAACAATCATAGCCCAAGCGCACATAGCTGTGTCATCCAAATCGGGATAGAATGGGTTGTTGTATTGAAAAGCCCAACCTCCCCCTTTTAGATCTGGCCTCGATAGGCTCCAATCCCCCTTGATTCCTATAAGCTGTTTTTTACTTAACCAATCCAGCCCTTTTTGAAGGGGAGTAGAGTTTGGGTCAACCAGGTAGCGGAGCGCATGCATGGCAATCGATGTATCCCACACAGGCGATACGCAGGGCTGCATAAAGCTCATGGTATCCACCCTTACCTCCAATCTGCGAATAGCCTCTAGAGCTTTTTGAACCAGGGGGTCCTCAAGAGAGTAGCCTAAACTCAAAAGAGCTTTGACCTCATATTCCATAGCCGTATAGATTCCCCCCAATCCATCCTCTTTATTGTCATGTCTCAAGATCCATTCCAGGGCCTTTTTTTCTGCAAAGCGGCGCAACTTTTGTGGAATCCAGGTATCTATTGAGCGGCCAGCTTTGTCTAGAAGAAAAAAAAGACCTTTTAACCCCCTTGGAAAGGGGGTGTCTTTAGTCACAAGAAGCTCCTCAACACCAATCTGAAGGGGGTTTTTTGCCCGGAAGTTTCTTGTCACTGTCACGCACAACGGGATTACTACCGCTTTAGCCCAATAGGCGAATTTCTCCACACTAAAGGGGGACCAGCGGGGTTGAAGAATCATCTCTACAGGCATCCATGGGGCTTCTATTTTATCCAGCTGCCCAAATTGTACTAGAGTGTATCTTGTGAAAACATTAGCCGCCCTTAATCCTCCATGAAGCCGAATCTTATTTGCTATCGCTTGCATGTAGGGGGATTGAGGGGATTCTTGAGCACATTTAAGTGCATAGTAGGCCTTGATTGAGGCGCTCAGATCGTAAGGACCCTCGGGATAGCGATTCCATCCATTTTCTACCAGAGTGTTTTTAAGATACTGCGCCAGCCTTTTTTCCAGTTCGAGATCTCTTAAATCGATCGCATGCATCAAAAGAATCGCTTCGCTGGTGATTGTGGAATCACACTCAAGGGGATATACAAGATACCCTTCACTCTTCTGTGAAGAGAGAGTTTTATCAAGTAGCTCTTGTATTAAAGAATCGACCATCTGGAGTTTGTTCATCCGCTTTTAGCCTACCTGCAAATGCATCCATTTCCCTCTTAATGGATGAAAAGCATCTCTGTCAATCGATTCCCCCCATTTTAGGCCATATTTGTAAAAACAGCATCCACATCGTCTAAATTTTCGATCCAGTCAATCAGATCCTCGTTTTTTTTTCGATTCTCCTCATCGACCTCTACTAAGGTCTTTGGAATCTGCTCAAATTCGGCTTGGAGAATCAAAATGCCCTGAAGGGCCAGCTTTTCTTTAATCTCTAGTAGATCATCTACATGGGTAAATAAGATAAACTCTTCGTCGCTAGACTCTATCTCATCCACTCCTGCCTCGAGTGCGATCATGAAAAGCTTCTCCTCCTCAATAGTGCTTTTCATCACTCTAACTACCCCTTTTCTGTCGAATTGAAAAAGGACGCTTCCAGGGGTAGCAATACTCCCTCCCCTCTTATTAGTTGCGATCCGCATATCTGAAGAGGTACGATTTT
>RGXB01000126.1 GCA_010029555.1 bacterium | reverse complement strand
TTTTGTCTGTTTTCTTATCTAGCGAATATCTAGTTTCAACCTCATCAAATGTGAATAAGTCTGAATAGGGAAATGGCTTATATAAAATAGGGATTCCGTTTTTATACGATACCCATTTTGCATGTAGATAGCACATAAGATTATCCCCTAATCTTGCTTTTTTGTCGTAGTCGTAGGTAACAGCAACTGCATATGTTTCGTCTGCATGAACTGTTCGATATAAAGTTAACGAAAAAATAGAGTAAAGACAAAGGGTAAATAGATAGCTGATTTTCATTGGCCCTGAAAAATAGTGTGGGATAAACTTCAGTTTAAAATACTGAGATTGGATTATTAAATGAATATTTTTTTCTTAAATAAAAATGGATTGGATCTGCCGAGCAGGCTTTCCAATCCAAAAAGGGGGGGGGGATCCACCTCTTTACGAGACAGCTTACTGGGAATAAAACCTGGTTCGGGCGGGTTTTACCGCCGGAAAATGGGCAGAAGTGTCAGCGTTAAGCGAAAAAGAGAAGTCTGTAGCTGTTGAGGAGTCGATTTTAAGCTCAAAACTGTTTTTAGCACCTATTCCGCTAACTATCCCTCGCACTCCATCTAACTTTTGTGCTCCAAAAGCTTTCGGAATGGAAAGCTCTACGTATTGACCAATATGTAACCCATGGTTAGTAGAGGTTTTTATCTTTGTGGTCGGCCCCATCTCAATCCCAACTATAGTGTTGTTTTTCGGAGTCCAAGAGGCCGGAACAAAAAGCTTCTGCACATTTGTTGCGCTAATCGGATTGGGGTAATCTAAAGAATCCAAATCGATTTTGAAATTGTTGGCATCCACAACTTTCGCAATTTTAAAATAGAGTCCCCCGATCTGGTTAAACGAGCTGCTATTTGAGAACATAACGATATCCCCCTCCTCAAAACCATGCGCAAGCACTGTCACTGTAGATTGTCCCCACCCGGCAGGCTGAAAAAAAGGGGAACTTAAAGGTTTTGGTGATGAGAGGTGATAGAAATAGAATTTTCGCCTATCGTTTGCTTTTGAACATTTTTTTTTCAACCGACCCTGAGGGCAACTCTGTGTTTTCTTAGAACTCCCTTTCTTCGGCTCTTTGGGGCATAGGATGCACCGGTACCAATCGCCACGAATCCGCACCTCGCACAATCTTTTTTGATTGGAATCTACCTGGATAACTCTAAAGTTACTAGGTTGGATGTCTTCGCAAAAAAGATCTGCAACCTCCTCATGTTGCAAAGCAGAATCTGATGGGGAATCCCCCATTTCGCAATTTGCAAATGTGCTTATTTTTTCTAAAGAAAAAAACATCTCATATCCAACAGTTGCAAAAGTGTAATTTAACGGGATGAATCCTAGATAAAAGTATTTTAAGAAATAACGCATTTGCAATAGTCCAATTAACAGCTAATGAATATATCTATATAACATTAGATTGGAAAATAATCGAAATTAATTTTTTTTAATTAATGCAGATATACTTACTAAGGAATTTTGAGACAGGAAACAGCAACTTCAATCGAAAGCCGGTCAAACGGGTGTACTTTTAGAAAACCCTCTAGAATCGGCCTCATCTTAGGTGGTATTTGGTCACTATGGCTCAAAAGAATTTGCTGGTATTGACTTTGAATGCCTATTTGATGCAATAGGGGTTTTTTTTCCATTTCAAGCAGAAAGGGATCTTTTAGATCTTTCCACATTTTTTTTGTAAAAAGGCTAAAAAGGAGAACCCCCAAAGAGAATACATCCCGCAGTTTTGGTCTAAAAACTGTCGAGAGCAAGTGATCCAGGGGCATATAGGCCTCACTTCCGCAAACCACCGTAGAGGTTTCTTCCTTTGTTGCGCGACTGAAATTATGGAGGTAAAATTTGAGTATCCCCTCTTTTGTCAAGTCTACCAAAATATTTTCCGGCTTCAAATCCTGGTGGGCGATATTGATACGGTGGAGACACGCGACTAATTCGATGAGTTTCTCAGCTATATTTTGTTTTGCTTCCTCGCTTAGCTGCTCTGCGTTTTCTAACATTTGGAAGAGATCGCCGTAATAGGCAAAGGGGACAAGACACCCTTTTTCCAAGGGGGTGGTAAAGCATCGGACCTTCAGAGCTATCCCCTCTTTTGCCGCCTCTTCGTGGAGCCTTGCAGTTTCTTCATTATGAAGTTCTAAAAGCGGGCTGTTCCTAGTCAAAAGGGCATACTTTTTCCAAATCCTATCTTTAGATTCTTTGCATACCGCAAAAAGATCGCATTTAGTGGAGGATAATAGGGGGTCAAGATGGCGCATGAAAATTTCTTTCCCTTTGTCAGTCGGTACCTCTTGCCTCTCAATTTTAAAAACTTTTGATTCCACAGGACCTGTGTAGACTGTGAGCATGTGAGCGAAAGCATCGATTAAATCGTGGGAAACGGATATCGTCATAGATTTTGCCAAAAATCGGGCTATGATAAGTTAGTCGATCTTTAAAAAAAAGTAAAATCGACACTATTCGAGTCTAAGAGAAATTCCCTAAAGGTGGGTTACAGACCCTTGGTATAAAAGATTATCTGTTGGGCGTTCTTCGTACCATTTGCGTATATTTAGCTCGCTTTTATGAACATTTAATTGCGGTCGTATCTTTTTTACCCAGTCATGAGCCACTTGATAACGATGTTGGACATCCCTAAATTTGCCTTCTAATTGTGTCATCATGTAAGCAACTGCGATGGCGCCACTTCTCCCATAACCCGCTTTGCAGTGTAAGTAGACATCTTGTTTATTCAAATGATTTTTCACTGCTTCAACACCCTTATCTATATCTTGAATATCCACAGCCTGAAAATCTGGTGACGGAAATCTAGAAGTG
>RGXB01000125.1 GCA_010029555.1 bacterium | reverse complement strand
GGTGGTGGTGGTCCTCCGCCTGTTGGCGGTCCTAATAACCCTCAACCAGGGGGTATTCCTCATTATACTAGATATTTATATAACACGGAAGGCACTTTCCCTGCTAGAACAAGAAATCTAGAAGAAAATAAAACAGTAGAAGCTAACAACACGTACAGAAGTCTAGCTGGTGAATTACTTGCATATGCCCGGTGGGGAGATCAACAGAAGCGAGACGTTGGTGATCTTGTCGTTCGAGGTAACAATGCATTGTTACGAAATGAAATCATAACTCCATTTCAGTACGATGATCGTAACGATGATATTAAAAAGGTTGATACTTTCGGCGCACCGGGTAACCCTAAACAACATGCTCTCGACACATACAATGAATACAAAGATAAAGACCCAAGAATTGTTGGCTATAAGATCAAAAAGAAAATTAGAAACTACGTTGCAGATGCGAGTAGGATCTGGCCTACAGCTACTCAACCGGCACAACCACGTAATTACGTGTTAATTCCTTAGCGTTTGCGCCTCATACGTCTTAGCGCGGCCATCCGGGCAAACATGTTCATTTTCGATAGACCAGAAGCCGCCATACCGCGGTGTCTCTTATAGCGGGGCATTTTTTAAAAATAAAGTAAAGAAAAAACTTTTAGTTTATTCTGGTAATGACTGTTGTTCATCTACTCTGTCAGCAGCTCTTTCGAGACGCCGTTTCTTGATCTGCTGCGCCAGCTGGCGAATGTACTCTTCATTATCATGATCATCTTTTGTTTTGTCTTTCTCATCACCTTTTTTGGGTACGACAATAGGTTGAGGGATACCGGGTTGTGTCTGTGCAATGGGTGTGCACTCTTGTAACCCGAGAACAATGGTGTAGTCAGTATTTACAAGAGGTACAACCTGCCAATTTTCAGTAGCCAGCTCTAAAGATATATTGTTAATGAAAGGAGTAGATATTGTGGAATATGAAAAACTAGAGGCTGAGTAATCGATTCTTGCGTTTGCTGCATTTCCAGACAACAAGCTGATAGCGGCAATGACCCGTCTTTCTTTGAAACCACCACTTCTACCAAACGGCCAACTACCTTGCTCGTTACCTGATGGAATGGGACCTGGAAAATCACGATATTCACCAGTAGATGTCGAGTAGCTGTCCACCACACCACCATTGTATAGCACAAATAAAGTTCGGTCTGGTTGTGCAATCACTGGAAAATCGGATACAAATGTGGAGTTAACAGTTACATTATAACTGGTAGAACCGAAAGAAGTATCTCCGACTACTGGAGAGGATTCTGTAATACCGTAGATAGAAGCTCCAAATCCAAGGGCTCTCCACATTGTTACTGAAAAGTCAACTTGAACAGCTGTAGGGTCTATATTCCCTTCACTCATGACACACTTTCCAGTCACGGGATCTAATTGAAGAAAACGTGTGTTATTATCCAATCCACCGCCTGATGGACCTGCACCTAACGCCGCTAGAATCGCTGCGTTGGCCCAGTCGCATAACGATTGGGGTGTATAATTACCTGTTGGAAGATAATATACAGCATCATGACCGTTGCGGTGAGCTCGTATCCAATTACCACCTATAGAATTTATACCAGTAGGGGAGTTTACAAATGAGATAACAAGACCGGGATCCGAGTAGAAACCACGTACACATATTTGAAAGTAATTTGCAGGATTCCTTAGTGTAATGGGCACGTCGAGTGACCAGTTGCTAACGGTAGCCGGCCTCTGTAAGGTTGAAGGTGGATCCCTCTCTCTTGAATTTAGATAAAAATTAATTTCCCTCACTACGTTTGACATCGATGCTCGTGCTAATGACTACCTCCCCTTCGACTGCACTTAGGTTCTTTTTTTGTTCCAAAAATCGAAGCCTTGCTGCTTCGGCCTCTGCTTTCCACTGTTGAACAATCGCCCAGCTTTGTTCAGAGTAAAACTTGCTGTCTTCGTCTTTGACGTCAGACGCAGTACTAAAATCTGACTTGAAGTCGTGCTTGATCTTGTAACTAGGTGTGCCTAAAGGAATGGACATTTAATTATTTCTGGTTGGTCATGGTACCAAGATTTTTTTTTGTTGGTTAACAATTTTTTTTTGGAAAAAAAAGAATTTCTTTTTTTCCTTTAAAATTAAGGGACTACATTTACAGGCAGAATTAATTAGTGTAAAGTTAATTGAAAAAAAGAAAAAAAATGGGACGCAATCCAGTTGTACCGGAGGTGGTGGAGAAGGAGGTGACTGCCAACCCTATCGAGGTGGACATCACTCCGAAGCAGGCCGAGGAGATGAAGCTCATTGAGTCCAAAGCCGACCGTGTCAAGAAAGCCCGCTCCGAGAAGCAAGTTGAGGCGACCAAAAAGCTTATTGAAAAGAACAAGGCTTGGCGCGAAAAGCTAAAGAAGGAGAAGGCGGAGGGTAAGCCCGACAACCTCGTGCAGGGTCTTCTGGCTGACAAGGCCGATGAGCCTGAGAAGAAGACCAGGATTAGGTTTCGCATTAAAAAGCCTGCTGTCCACCCTCGTCCTAACCACCACCTGAAGAGGAAGGTTGTTTCCAAGCCTTCAGAGGAATCTGATGTGGGAGGTACCACGGAGGCATCGGAGCTGGATACCGACGCAGTGGTAGAGGAGCTGAAACAGCGGGTCAACTACGCCCGTTTGCCTCCCGCTAAAAAGTTTATCTCTATGTGAGAAGTCAGAATAAACAAGAAGTATGCCTGGTAAAAAGAGAAAATCGGGAAAACAGGGAAACCATACATTCACCAAGCGAGGGAAAACGAGAACGCAAAGTGCAGGGCTTATTCCTGCTGTTAACCCGTTTGCTTACGATGGGGGATATTTTGATCCGGACGCTGGAAAACCCGTTAAACCATCTGAGGGAGGT
>RGXB01000124.1 GCA_010029555.1 bacterium | reverse complement strand
TCAGATGCTTTTCCGAAAACAGTATTCGTAGCTTCGTCCACTACGTCCTCTGCCAAGATTTTTCCTACAATTTTGGCAAACTCTTTTTCTGAGCGGATTTTGACTTTTCTTGTCTCGAAGAACTCTTCAATAATGTCTGCGTTTGTGGAGAAACCGAGTGTACGGATGAATGAAGTCGCCAAAATTTTGCGACGTCTTTTCTTTTTATCAGCGTAGATATAAACGTGGTCGTTGATGTCAAAAGAAGCCTCTAACCAGCTTCCTCTATAAGGAATAATACGGAAAGAGTAAAGAATGTTCCCTTTTGGATGCTTGTCCTGCTCAAAGCAAATGCCCGGCGAACGATGCAATTGGGAGACGATGACGCGCTCGGCACCATTGACTACAAAGGTTCCCCTTTGCGTCATGAGAGGCAAAGTCCCTAAATAGACCTCCTCCTCCTTGATACCGGTCTCATCGGTAAGTCTGAATTTAGCTTTTAATGCGGAATTGTATGTAATACCTCTTTTAATACACTCTTCCGGTGTGTATTTAGGTACCCCTAAGTTGTACGATAGGTATTCGAGGATGATCTTTTCGTCGTACGATTTGATCGGAAATACCTCTCTGAAAACCTCTTCGAGCCCTATACTATCTCTCTCGTCTGCAAGACGATCGTTTTGTAGGAACTGTTGGTAGGATTTGATTTGTACTTCAATCAAATTCGGCAAATCGATAATCTCTTGCCGTTTCTGTAAACTGACCCTCTGAGGTGGTCTAATAGCCATTTAAAACCCCGAATCTAAGTGATTCCCAAAGAAAATTGAATAAGGCAAAGCAAAAAAACGGTGTTTTTTTGCTTTGCCTATAACTACTAATTAAAACAATAATTACATTGCTTTAACTGTAACTTTAATTTGCACGTCCTCAAACTTTTTAGCGAGGGCTTGTGCATCAGCCTTGTTGAGCTGCTCTTTCACCGCTTTTGGCGCTGCTTCTACAAGCTCTTTAGCCTCTTTAAGGCCAAGACCTGTGATTTCACGCACAACTTTAATCGCGGCTACTTTCTTGTCAGCATCAACTGGCTCAAGTGTTACAACAAACTCTTGTGCTTCAGCTTCAGCTGCTGGAGCTGCTGCTCCGCCTGCTGCTGGTCCTGCCATCATAGCAACACCTGCTGATGCTTTCACTCCCCACTTATCTTCAAGTTTGGTTTTGAGTTCAGCCATTTCAAGAACAGTAAGAGCGCTTAGCTCGTCTACGAGTTGATCTAAAGTATGTTTACTCACGTTACTTCTCCAAAATCATGATTGTTGATCTTTAGCTTTGTTGTCCAAGCAGTAGATGACTGAGGTCAATACAGCCTCAATAGCACCTAATGTGTGTGAAAGCGGCGCCTCGAGCGTTCCGAGGAATTGTGCGCGCATTTCTGGTAGGCTTGGCAGCTTAGATATTAATTCCACTTGTGCTGGCGAGCAGAAGCTCCCCTCAAAATGGCCACCAAGAACTTCGATCAGATCCTTATTATCGGTTCTGAAACTATAAAGTTCTTTGGTCGCCTCAAGAAAATTATCCTTAGCAACAACAAAACCGACATTTCCTTTAAGGTGGGAAATGTCTATTTTCATCCCTTTTGTTTCCGCAGCTTTGCGGAAAATACGTTTTTTTACGACTAGGTAGCGTCCACCGACTTTAGAAATCCTACGACGGAAATCGTGAGTCTTATTGGGCTCCATTTTGCCGTAATTGACAAGAACAAGATTAGATCCTTGAGGAATCGAACCTGCGATCTCTTCTAGAAGATACTCTTTCTCTTTCCTCATGGTTCTTACTCCGCCGAAACTGCTAATTGATGACTTCCACCCATGGTAGAGGCCATGTATACACTTTTAATAAATGCACCTTTGAGAGCTCTTGGCTTGGCTTTGATCAGCTCAGCGATAATCGCCTCTGCGTTCTCTACAAGCTTGTCCTTCTCAAACGATAAGCGTCCGATTCTTAAATGCACTTGTCCCATTTTGTCGGGCTTCAACTCGACTTTACCTTTGCAAGCCTCAACCGTCGCTGCAACCACGTCTTGGGTTACAGTTCCCGATTTTGGGTTTGGCATGAGCCCTCGTGGACCGAGAACCTTTGCAACCTTAGCAAAATCGCGCATAACATCGGGAGATGCGATAACAAGATCGTAATCTACCCATCCGCCTTGCATGCGATCGAGAAGCTCTAGAGAGCCCGCTTCGATAGCACCGTTAGCCTTAGCTTGAGCCGCTTTCTCCAAGTCTTTTGTCACAACAACAACGCGCACCGCTTTACCGGTACCATGTGGAAGAACAACGCTTGTTCGAACTTGCTGGTCAGCTTTTTTGGTATCAACATTCAAGGAAATATTGAGATCCACGCTAGCGTCGAACTTTACTTTCGGTTCTTTTTTAATATGGTCAACCGCCTCTTGAACAGTCAAGGAGCGATTTTCGAGAAATTTTTTGATCTCTCGCATTCTTTTGCTTAATTTTGCCACAGTCACTCCTCCATTAGTCAATTACATCTATGCCCATGGAGCGTGCTGTCCCTGCAACGACCAGTTCGGCCGCTTCAAGGGAAGCTGCGTTCATTTCGGAAAGCTTAAGCTCAGCGATTTTGCGGACTTCACTCCGCTTGATTTTACCCACTTTCGCACTGTTGGGAGTTTTCGATCCTTTTTCAGCACCGATAGCTTTCAACAACAGGTTTGAAACGGGGGGATTTTTTGTGATAAACGTAAACGATTTATCAGCATAAACTGTGATCACAACAGGGATGATCGACCCGGCCTTTGCCTGAGTCGCCGCGTTGAACTCTTTACAGAATGCCATGATATTGACACCCTTTGAACCGAGCGCGGGACCAACAGGTGGGGCGGGATTTGCT
The DNA here is from genome assembly GCA_010029555.1 of bacterium. Lineage (GTDB taxonomy): Bacteria > Chlamydiota > Chlamydiia > Chlamydiales > RGXB01 > RGXB01. The sequence continues at coordinate 23 of RGXB01000124.1, read as the reverse complement.
TTCCCTGCTGGGAGCTGCAATTT
>RGXB01000123.1 GCA_010029555.1 bacterium | reverse complement strand
GCCCACCTTCTATTTCCATCCAAAATGAGTGCGACGTGGTTTAAAATTGTCAATTCTTGACCTCTTAAAAGGCTCAACTGTAGCAAATTCTACACAAAAACCTCAACTCTATTTGTTAGCCTCGTGTTGCACGAAAAATAAAGAGATTTTTTGAGGGAAATTTTACATACCTCGGCCTACATCCCCCGCATGTAAAACGTTCAAAGACATTTACCTTAAGTAACACCTAAAGAATCTTTATAATTTGCAATTCAAAATAAGCTGCCTATGCTTAGCATGTACTTTTTTTCTACAGAAAACTGGATAAGAGATCCACAAGAGGTGGGTGCTCTCTTTTCTTTTATGGATGATTTCTTGGGTGATCACATTAATTTATTGTGCGAGCAGGGGGTGTGCATCCATATTTTAGGAAGGCTAGACCGCCTCCCCTCGTTTTTAAAAAAGTCTGTAGAGGATGCGGTGGCTAAAACCTCAAAAGGGACAACAATGGTTCTCAATATTGCATTGGACTATGGCGGCAGGGACGAAATTTTGCGAGCAGCAGCAAAAGCTAAGAACCAATACACAGGAGATTTAAATCTTTTGAGCGAACAGCACTTCCGCCAATATCTAGATCTTCCTGAAATGCCCGATCCAGACCTAGTGATACGTACAGGCGGGGAGATGAGAGTGAGTAATTTTTTGCTTTGGCAGATCGCCTATGCAGAACTATTTTTTTCAAAAAAAATGTGGCCCGAATTTACGGTGGATGACTTCGAGGAGGCCCTCATAGATTATCAACAAAGAAGTCGAAGGAGAGGTGGCGATGCCCAGTATGTTTCACGACTTAGCTAAACGATTAACGATGTCTTCAGGCATCATATTGATGCTAGTAATCAGTTTTTTTGGCGCCGACTATTGGCCTGTGCAATTTTTGACTATTCTTTTTGTGGCTACTATTACCATGGCCGCCATGATTGAATATGTTGCTTTAGTTAAACATAAAGGAGATCCCCCCTCGAAATATCTTTTGGCCTCTATTGGGGTATTCTGGCCGGTCGCCTTTTTTCTTTTTCCCTCCTGGATTTGGCTTATCCTCCTTTTTTTGGGCTTTTTTGTTTATAATTTTTTGTTTATTGATGGAGCCATCTACAGAGTTGCCTGCGGCTCCTTTGCGATGCTGTATATTCTCGTCCCTATTGGGATGATCCTCTCGATTTTGTATCCAGAGGGGATAGGGTCAAAAGGGGATATGGCTTTAGTTATCTACCTTGTAGCTGTAACAAAGGTTGTAGATATTGGAGGCTACTTTATGGGTCGCCTTTTTGGGAAAAGAAAACTTGCACCCACAATCAGCCCCTCAAAAACTGTTGTTGGAGCTGTTTTTGGACTCTTAGGGGCAATAGCTGTAAGTCTTTTTTTAGCCTCCTACGTTAAAATCTCTACAAACGAAGCGCTATTTTTGGGTTTTATTTTAGGAGTTGCGGCTGAACTTGGTGATTTAGCTGAGTCGGTGTTGAAAAGAGATGCCCATGTTAAAGATAGTAATCAGATACCGGGCTTGGGTGGTGTTTTGGATCTGATTGATTCGTTATTGTTTACAACACCTATACTTTTCGCCTATTTTAGGTTCTGATGGCTCATTTTATAATCACAATAGATGGCCCAAGCGCCTCGGGAAAATCCACTTTGGCCAAAAAAATTGCTCAAAGACTGGGCATAAACTACCTGGATTCGGGGGCATTTTACCGGTCGATCGCAGCTTTTTTAGTCGAAAAAGGGGTAGCTTCGGAGGACGAGACCTTTTTGAGCTCTTTTTTACAATCGGCTAAACTAAAACTTGTGTATGAGGGGAGTTTTGCTCGCTATTATTTCAATGATTTAGAGGTTACCCCTTTTTTGAGAAAAGAGCTTGTAGCTATGAAAGCCTCCTTTATCGCCAAGCAAAAATCTGTAAGAAATTTTGTTAATAACAACCTTCAAGAGATCTCTAATAAAGGGGATTTTATCGCGGATGGAAGAGATTTAGGATCTAAAGTGTTTCCGCTAGCCGATGTGAAGTTTTTTTTGACAGCTACTTTAGAATCCAGAGCTAAACGTAGAGAGCTCGAGCAGAAAACTATGGGGATCGATACTAGTTTTGAGAAAGTTCTTGAGCAGCTTCGGTTGAGAGATGAACAGGATTCCAAACGGAAGATTGATCCGCTTGTACGCCCCGATGACGCCTTTTTTATTGATACCACCTCTTACACTACTGACGAGGTATGTGAGGAGATGTTCATAGAGATAAAAAAAAAGTTCTCTGTACAGCCTAGCCTGTTCCGCACTTGGATCTGTGTATTTTTGAAGAGCTTTTTTTCACTTTTCTATGGGTTTAAGGTGATGGGAGAAGAATTTTCCAGAAAATTTCTTAGTGGACTAGTCTATGCAAATCACACCTCTTTTTATGATGCACTAATTCTTCTCACCCTGCTAGGGCCAAAGACAGTATTTGTTGCAAGTGAGAGGGTGGTGCGAAAGAATTTTTTTATTCGAATTGTTACCTCGTTTTTTCCCTTGATTCTTGTTGACGATCAAAATATGCCAAAAGATTTTTTTCGTCTTTGCATCAAAACAATTCATAAAGGGTGTCCCCTTGTGATATTCCCTGAAGGCATGCGCTCTTTAGACGGTACGATTCTCCCCTTTAAGGTTGGGATAACGTCGATTATTTTGCATTGCAAGCTTAAAGAGGTTCTTCCTATTTACATCGGTGGTGTTTATAGTATATGGCCAAAAGGTAAGTGGTTTCCCTCATTCTTTAAGAAAATCACAGTTCTTGTTTCCAAACCCCTACACATCAGTGGTCATGAGAAGGGCGAGGGGAAAGAGGCTAGAGTAAAGCTTACAAACCAATTACGTGAACGACTCAAAAATTTAGAAAAACATTTTAAGGAAACTTATGAGTGCAGAATATGATAT
>RGXB01000122.1 GCA_010029555.1 bacterium | reverse complement strand
TGTCTTAAGCCCCAAAATTTCAAAACAGATTTCGAATGCTTCCAGGGTTTTATGCAATAAAGCAACCCTTGAGGACTCCTCATCTGCCCCCTCCACGCGACAATCTCTGAAAAACTCATTGAATGTTTCTGCCAGGTGATACAAATACTCTGCGATTCTATGGGGCAAAAGATCTCTTTGCACCAAGTCTAATGCCTCATAAAGCTGATAGAGAGTTAAAAGCAGTTTTCGCTCTGTGGGGTGATTAAGTGTGATTTTTTTGGCCCCTTTTTTACACCTCTTTAAGATACTCTTGATACGTACATATGCATACAGATTGAATGCTGCCGTATTCCCTTCAAATCGCAACATCCTTTCGAAGCTAAAAATGTAATCTTTTGTGCGCACTGTGGAGAGATCGGCATATTTTATCGCATTCACACCAAGGACTTGGGCCATTTTTTCCATCTCTTCTGGACCTAATTCCCCTTTATAACGATCGATAAGAATCCCTTTGGCCTGATGAATTGCCTCTTTGATCAGATCGACCAAACGAAACACCTCCCCTGAACGGGTTTTCATCTTTGTCCCATCTGGGTTTAAAACAAGACCGAATGGAGCATGCTCGACCACCGTGTTTTCTGGCTGGTAGAAACCACATTTTTTTGCGGCATCAAACACCATGTGCAGATGTTGTGACTGTCCGGCGTCAGTGACATAAATGATCCTATCCGCTCTATCCTCCTCAATCCGGTATTTAAGGGCAGCCAAATCGGTAGTAGCGTAGTTATACCCTCCATCAGATTTTTGAATGATCAAAGGGAGCGGCGCATCGTTTTGGTCTTTATACCCATCTAAAAAGACACATTTAGCGCCGTTGGATACCTCCACAAGACCCGTTTTTTCAAAAAGATCGACAACCGCCTTCAGGTAGGGCTGATAGAAAGATTCTCCCCTCTCCAGCAAATGCACATCCAAAACCCGGTAAATCTCTTCAAATCCTGAGCGTGATACATCCAGTATCTTTCTCCATATCCTTTGAATGGACTCCTCTTGGGATTGTAATCTGACAACCATTTCCTGAGCCCGTTTCTTGAAAGCCTGGTCCTCATCAAAGCAGATTTTGCTGGAACGGTACCAATCCATCAGATCCGCCAGAAGACAGGAACTCAAGTCGAGATCATTTTCGATTATATAGGTTACAAGCATCCCAAACTGGGTCCCAAAATCCCCAATATGGTTAATTTTCATCACCTCGTAACCCAGAAGCTCAAATAAGCGGGATAAGGAATCCCCAATAATCGTCGATCTGAGGTGCCCCACATGTAACTCTTTAGCTACGTTGGGTGAGGAGTAGTCGATCAAAATCTTTTGAGGATTTTTATGAAAGGGTTGAAATAGGGTGCTTGCATGCTCTTCAAGATAGGTTTGACTCAAATAAATATTAATAAATCCAGGCCCCGCAAGCTCAACTTTCTCAATAAGAGGATGGTGGATCTTTAAAAGGATGGCTTGCCCCACATCCCTGGGGCTTTTTTTTAGGTCCTTGGCCAAAGAGAGGGCGACAGCTGTCTGGTAGTCGGCTGTTTGCGGAGGTTTCGAACGTAAAATTTCTGGATTTAAAGAAATTTCTAACGCTTCATGGACAGCTTTTTTAAAAATTTCTTGCAACAGTTGTTGCAATTGGCATGGGCCCAAAGAGATGTTTTTCATTAAATTTGTCTGATTTAACTCGTGCTGAAGAGCATAACAGCTACTTGATTATAATCAAAGAATTGGGTAAAGTAGCTTATTCCATTTAGAATACCCAAGAGGTTTAGATGACAACCGCGGTCATTTCATCAACACTTATCGAAGAGCTCAAGAGCTTTTTTAAAAAAAACCGCAAACCGGACCTGATCACCTCCTATCTTTTTTACCTTGAAAAAAAGCACCACCTCAATCCGGTCATCTTTATCAAGGAAAAGAGGATTTATAAGAGCAAGGAGGAGCTGATCCAATTTCTCGAAAAACAGGGGAAACTCTGGCGGGAAACGGAGATCAAAATCCAGATCGGTGAACCCGAGGTGAACAGCCTCACCAAAAAAATTTATATATGCCCGTTTTCCGGGAAGGTTTTTGGGGACAACACCCATGCCAACCCACAAGACGCTATCTATGACTGGGTCTCCAAATGCAAAGAAAACACGGAACGTGTTGACGGTCAGCGTGTGAAGAGATTCTTCGTCTCGGAAGATCCTGAAGTAATCAAAAACTACATTAAGCCCCAAAAAGTTGCCCTGAAAAAAACTGTTTTTTCTTCCGCTGTTACAGGAAAGCTATTTGCAAACAAAGCAAGCGTAGTAGAAGATTTTGTCCTTCATCAGCTCAAGTCTATCCCCTTAGCCGAAGTCCCCTCACAAAACCGCTACGAAATTCAAGAGGATTTTTTAAAGTTTATTGAGGAGAACCTCAAAGAAACGCAAATTTCCAGTTTCGTCGAGGCGATGAGCCAATACTCCGATTTCTCCAAATTCGTTGCTTCGTGGCTTGAAGAAGGGGAGCAAGAGGATGCAGCTGAAGTCTAAATCTTTAGACCAGACTGCACAGATTGCAGCTCTTGTAGCAAAAGAAATTCCCCAGACTCCCTGCCTGCTTTTACGAGGTGGGCTTGGAGCCGGAAAGACCACATTTTCTAAATATCTCATCCACTATTTGACCGGCACACCCTTGGAGGAGATTACCAGCCCCACCTACTCTTACGTCCATGTTTATGACAAAAAATTGGCCCACTTTGATCTTTACAGAGTCCCCTCGCAGGATTATCTTGAAGAGCTTGGCCTTATTGAGCTCCTATCCGACCCTTGTGTCATAAAAATAATTGAATGGCCCGATATAGCACTTTCGCTATTGCCCGCAAACCGCTTAGAGATTACAATAGACAGCTCGGACTCCGAAGAGAGAGGTTTTTCTTTCTCTTTCCCGTTGGT
>RGXB01000121.1 GCA_010029555.1 bacterium | reverse complement strand
AGATTGGGCTCAAAACGAACTTTCGTTTTCCCTGTGATTTTAATACCGATACCCTTTTTCTTCTTTGCGATACCACGTGTGGTATAGCTTCGACCTTTACAAGGGCGGCGTTGTGTCAATTCACAAACTTTAGACATCGAACGTACCTATCAAATTGTTGGACTTTTAAGTTGGAGCATAAAGAGGTCGGCGACGATACGGGCAAGACCTGTTGTGAGCATCTGTACCGAGATGAGTACAATGACGAGTCCGCCGAGCTTTTCACAAGCCACCATCCCTTTGCTTCCAAGGAAATTTTTTAATTGTGAGGACCAAACCAAGAGCAATGCAGTCAAAAACCAAGCGGCGAAAATTACCCCGAGCAACTTGAGCGCGCTATCCGTGTTGGCTCCAAGAGCCATCACATTTGTCATACTTCCGGCACCCGCCAGTAAAGGGAACGCCATCGGGACAATAAAGGGCTCGGCTTCGGTTGCCTCTACGGTTTGCGGTTTTGGGAAAAGCATTCCGACAGCGATGATCATGAGGATCAACCCTCCAGAGATCTCAAGAACTCCACGACCTATGCCGAGAATCCCAAGAATTTCTTTACCCAAGAAAGCGAAACTTAGCAAAATAAAGAACGCGATAAGTAGCTCGCGCGCAATGATTTGTTTTTGGCGTGCTTCAGGGTAGCGGCTCAATAGACCCGCAAATAAGGGGATATTTCCTAAACCGTTCAATATAAAAAATAATGCTATTACTGCTGATTGAAAGTCCATAGCTACAGAGTTTACTCTATTGGATGTCTAAAATCTAGCACTTTTTTCAACAAAAGGGCTATAATCGCAACCTGTATGGAAAAAAAACGGTTTAAAATAGCGGCTTTGGGTTGCAGGACTAACCAGTACGAGGCGCAGGCTTTCAGAGACCAACTGCTCTCTTTAGGTTATGAGGAGGCTCGAGAGGGTGAGCTAGCTGAGATCTGCATTGTCAATACCTGTACGGTGACTAAGTCTGCCGATGATCGCAGCAAATACCAGATTCGCTCGTTAAACCGGGATAATCCAGATGCTAAAATATTTGTTACCGGTTGTATGACCGAAAAGCAGGCCCCAGCCCTTTTGGGTATTGCAGGGGTGGCCGGAGTCGTAAAAAATAAAGAAAAAGAAAATCTTTTAAAATTTGCGTTCCCCGATCAGGAGATCCCCGAGTTTAAAATCGAGCGGTTCGAGGCACATACAAGAGCTTTTGTAAAAGTACAGGACGGTTGCAACTCCTTTTGCTCCTACTGCATCATCCCTTATGTGCGGGGTCGTTCCCGCTCCAGGCGTTTGGAAACGATCCTGGACGAGGTAAGAGGGGTAGTAAAAAATGGATTTCACGAGATTGTACTAACTGGAATTAATATCGGCGATTTCGATGGTGCGCCAAATGAAGGGGAGGAGCCTGTACGCCTTAGCACCTTGACTCAAGCTGTAAGCGCAATCGAGGGGGTGCGCCGTTTGAGGATCTCTTCTATAGATCCAGATGAAGTGGATGATGCACTGATTGAGGTGATAAAAAACTCCCCCAACTGCGTCCCATCGATGCATATTGTTTTACAGTCGGGATCGAACACCGTTCTAAAAAGGATGCGACGTAAGTATACTGTGCAGCAATTTTTCGATACCGTTGATCGATTGAAAAAGGCGATCCCCGCTTTTACATTTACCACTGATATCATCGTCGGGTTTCCAGGAGAAACCGAGGAGGAGTTTGCAGAAACTCTGGAGGTGATGAACAAAGTCGGGTTTTTAAAGGTGCACATGTTCCCCTATTCAAAGCGGGAGGGCACATTGGCGGCGCGCATGCCCAATCACCTGGATCCTTTGGTGCTGCAACGAAGAAAGGAGGTTTTGCTTGAAGTGGCCGATACATTGGCCGGTCAACAGAGACAGCCTTACGTGGGTAAGATTGTTGAGGTGCTTGTTGAATCTCATAATTTTGGCCATACAGAAAATTTCCTCCCGGTGCAAATTGAGGGAGCCCTTTTAGAAAAAAACCAATTTGTCAAAGTTCTAGTAGTTGAAAATCAAAAAGAGGCTCTCATCGGTGTCGTGGTTCCAAATTAAAAAGTTGCAGTACCCCTTTTCTCGTCGGTCCTGTTTGAAGGCTGTAGTCCCCAACACCGATAAAATTTTTTCTATTTCCCATCTTTCGATCGAGTCTGAGGGTTTTGTCTACCCTTTTGAGGCCCCTCTTGATCGTGCCTCTATGAGTACACAGCTTGAGCTAGAGCGCGGCCAGATTCGGATTAATCACAGGGTAGAGGGGAAGCAAAGGCACTATGTGATTTCCAACCAAGGGATTTTCGATGGATTTGGCTCGAAGTGCTCTTTTGGAACCCCCCCTTTGGTTCAAACCCCGCGAGAGATCCTCGATCTTGGTTCGCACAAAAAAATCGATATTGAGGCTTATGGTAGAAATATTCCTCTTGAGCAGCTTCTCCCCACCTGGTTTTCTTTAGGTCAGTTGCAAGGAGATGGTGAAAAGCTTAAGTTAGCGCTGTTAAAAGAGTACTATTTTGACCATTTTGAAGACCTTTTCTCCTTCAAAAATGCCAGGGCTCTACAGACAGGATACCAATCGATTCGCAGCTATTTTTTTGCACAAGAGGGGAGAGAGCTGAAATTTCTTCCCTCCCTTCCAAACGGGCTGGACTCGGGAAAAATGCGCCTTTTTGCAAATCATTTGACCATTACCCTGGAATGGTCTAAAAGAGAGGTTAAGAGGATCGTGATGCAAGCCCACCAAGAGGGTGAATGGAAATTGGACTTTGGAAAAAAGTTCCTATCGATGCAAAGACGCAAAGATCATAAACTGCAAAGTACCCAAAAGGTCTCTTGTGATACGATCTCCTTGAAAAAAGGGGAGTACGCATTTCTTGATCAATTTAGACGATAATTTTTATCGCAATCCCCATACCTTTCTCGGCCCCAAAGAGAATTG
>RGXB01000013.1 GCA_010029555.1 bacterium | reverse complement strand
GAGCTTTTTCAGACAGGTTGGTTTTTTCTAATGGTATGTGAACTATAGAGGCTAGAGATTTAAGCTTAGAGAATCCAGCTCTAATTTGCCCTAAAAGGGTGTCAGGAGAGTCAAGATTAAAAAGTTTTTGTACAAAAAGATCGATTTTATCCCAAATGGATAGCGTCCTGGCTACAAAACGGTCTCCTATAAGAAGTATATAGCTTTTTTTTCCAGTGAATCTATCGCAAGCATAACTGTTCAAAGCTCTAGTTGAAGAGGTATAATCTATTATTGAGGGCTGCATATATTACCTAAAATTATTTTAACACAAGAGATTATAGTATTATAAATAATTTTAGTTATCAAGTTTTATTTTCAAAAAATAGATTAACTCGTTCCTATTAAGTGAGTTAACATTTTCTTCTTTTTCAGGAGCTCGGTGTTTATGTAGAACTCTACAACGAAAACCACTCTAGAAAGCCGCAACCTTTATGCAACTTTTGCTCAAGGGCGTCTATCCGGAGATTTTTTGCCCCCTCCCTCTGAAAAGGGGAGAATTTTGTCAAAGAACCCTCCAACATCGCTTACCACGTTTTTGAAGAAATCGGTTGTTTGATCCAGAATATCTGGACTAGGAGGGCGCAATGGTGAAGGGGTTGGATTTTGTTTGTTTGCGGGTCTCGGAGGGTGAATAAAGAAAGGGCTATCTGCAGCAAAATGCACCTGTTTTTTTGCCTCTTGTCCATTTTCTAATTTTTTTGGATCCGAGGGGGTGCCGTTTGTTTTTTGCACCAGAGGCGGTGCCGAGGGGTACTCATCAGTTTGCACCTCTATGGAGTTGCGTTTAGGAACAGCAAAAGGGAAGCGTAAAATGATAGAATCTTCAGCGGGGCAATTTGTAGGCTTAGTGCTCTCCTTTGTTTGAGGAGCGGTTGAGGAGGGAGAAATTTCACTCTTTTTTTTAGGTGTAGGTAATAGAACAGGGCTCGACGAAGTGAGAGCGATTGGTTTTAAATTCTCTATGCTTTTTAAGAGAGGTGGGGTGGCTATAGGGGATCTAAAAGAGCTCTGTTCGATCTCCTTGCTAGACGTATGTATCGGTTGCAAAGTTTTTTTAACTAGCTCTTTTTTTGGTTGATTAGCAGAGGAACTCGCTCCTTTGATAGCTATCGAGCTTTTCGCTCCATTTGACAAAGCGCTCTTGTCCCCCTTTTTATCAACCGTCTTTTGTGATTCCAATTTTTGGCTAGAGCCTTTTTCAGGTAGGCTTTCGATCCAAACTGTCTGAAGAATGGAATGGAAGAGAAGCTTTAAAAACCCCGGTTTTTCGGAGGACAGCGGCACATTTTTGCTGTAGGGCAATTTTTTTTGTTCAGAGTGCCCATTTATGGATTGGACAGGGGACGGAAAACCAAGAAAATGGGAAATACACAAAAAAAAGTAGGCCAACCTGGAGGGTTGGGAGATGGATTGCGGGAGTGGTCTTATTTGTAATGACTCTTTATGGGGAATGCCATGTATCATAAAAGTGCGGCTCTTTTGATTGCATTTCTTTTTTGAAGAAAGCATCTCATAAAAATAATTTCTGATAAATATTTATTTTAGTTTCCGTAAATAGGAAGTAAAGGGTTCCCAAAGAGGTAGGAGATTGCGTTTAAAATAACAACAAAACCTAGTAAAAAGAGCATAAATTTGAGTAGGTTCTGTGAGTTTTTGTATACCCAGGTATCCACATATTTTAAGAAAGGTGTAGCCTTCTCATGGAAAAGAATATATACCCCCAAAAGAACCCACAAAGGGAGAGTAACGATTAAATTAAAAGTGATCAGAAAAAGGGGTAATACATCAATGTTCACTGTGTGAGCTAGATGCTGCATTAAAAAAAGAAACGGAATGGTAACGGGAATTTGCGCTAAAGTTAATCCTGCCCCAAAAAATAGAGATTTGAAGGGGTGATCTAGTGCTAAGTATTTTAGTTCTTTAGATTTTTTCCCCTTATAGAAAAAAGGGATAGCAATAATCGCACAGCCAAAGAAAAGTCCTATCCACGCTTCGTAATCTTTTGAAAAGGTAAAAATTTGAAAAAAAAACCCGCCAAATCCAAGATAGACTAAAAACTCCGCCAAGGAGAAACTAAACATGATTCCAAGGATGAAAAAAAGGGTGAGCTTGACCGGATGCTTCGTGCTTAATAAGTATAAAGTGGTTGCAAAAGTGGTTTGATTGATGGAATCAATAAAACCTACAACCAAGGTTTTTATAAGGAGCGCAACAAGCATAATTGCACCATATAAATACATCTTCGGTTTTGTCAAGGAATTCTAGAAAATACAAAAGCCCTTCACCGTTTAACACCAAAGTGTTTCTTAGGATCTCTTGATAAAAATTTTTCCCCTTTTCTGGGTGACTCTACTTGTATTTGAACAGGAATTTTTGTAAGATAAGACCCTAAAGATCATCGAAGGCGTCGAATCATGCTATTTATTTTTCGTCAGTATCAAAAAAGCCTCTACGCATTTGTAGGAACGCTCCTTTTTTTCTCCTTTCTTCTTACAACCTTTGTTAGAGTGGGCGATCCATCAGGGAGCAGTCCAGAAAAGTCAAAGGTAGTCGGAAAACTTTTCGACGGAACCCCATTCACCGATACCGAGCTCAATAGCTTGCTGACTTTAATAGACATTGAGGAGACGCAAGGGGAAGCGCATCCGGTTCTCAGAGCGATACTGTCCCAACTTTTAGTGGAAGATAGAATGTTTCACCGGGTGTTTAACACCTACAAAGAGAAAGTGGATGCGAGCTTATTAGATTGTCAACGCAAAATTTCCCGTTTAAAAACCCCCACAGAATTGTACCATCCCGATCTAAGCATAGAGTCTATTTACAAAAGACTACTCCCCAAGTCGGTAGATGTTGTGGAGAAAATCCGTAGCCAAAACCTCACAAGCCAAGAATATTTTGATCTTGCTATGGACTATTTGGAACTCAAAAATACAATCTCTCCCGGGCTTATTCGCCAGTTTTATGCCTATATGGCTGCAGGTAAAGGGATAAAAGTCGATCCTTCTCTGGATGTATCTTTACTGCAGATCAAAAGAAGCAGCGATCTTTTCTCGAAAAAATTTATGCAGCTTGTGGCTTATACACTATTAAACGGAGCCAAATATGCAGAAAACATGGGTATTACCTACACGAACGAAGAGGTGAAAGCCGAAGTAGTTGCACGTGTGATCAAAATTCTTAAAAGGGAGCAAGAAACAAACCTCCCTTTTCACAAAATTTCGATCAGAAATATTGCCCATGGATTGGGTTTAAGTGAAGAGCGTTTTTTAGAAAGTTATAAAACTTTGGCGCTTTTTAAACGATTTTTAGAGATTGAGAAGACAAAAGACCTTATCGATCCGCTCATGGCGGAAAAAATTGCCGGTTTTGCGAACCAAAAAGCGGATCTGGATCTTTTCAAAATGAAGGATGAGGTGAAACTCCAATCCTTGGAAGACCTTTTTAAGATGCAGTGCTACCTAGAAGCCACGACTAAGGTGATGCAAGATCGGAGAAATCTAAAGCTTGATCTAGAGCCGATTTCTGTAGAGGAGGTTAGAAAAACAGCCCCCGAGTTATTGCAGCTGCACTACGGACTTAACCTCAAAAAGCTGAATTTGAGTGAGGTTTCCCTCTCGATTCCGTTGAAAAAAATGCTCAAATGGCAATTAGAAGATGAGAATTTCTACCTTTTAGCCGATGAGTTTAAACAGGTCCAGGATCTTGGGGCGATCGATGATGTCTCCCGGCAAAATGCCTTGGAAAAGCTAGAGGCGAAGGTAAGATTTGATGTGGATAACTTTTCACGTCGCAAGATGGTGCTGGAGAATAAGGAAATACTGAAATCAGCCTTTGATAAACTCTCTTTTGAACGTAAAGATGTAGAATTTCTTGTCAGTGGCTCTACACAACTATTCATGGGGATTTCCCAATCTCGCGAGGTGATCGACCGTTTGGAAAATTTGGAAGATCAGGAGATTTTCACATTTGATAACGAGCATTTTTACCAGGTTCAGATTCTTGAAAAAAGTCAAGAGCCAACCCTTCTTCTCTACAAAGAAGCTTTGGAAAAAGGGCAGCTTGATCTTCTTTTGGAGCGCTACTTAAAAGCTCGATACCCCCAGGTCCGCATCTTGTACAGAGACCAGTTTGAGAAAGAGGGGGAGTGGCTACCATTTGATCTAGTCAAAGGTACACTTGAACGGATTGTGTTTAAAGACCTTTTGGAGGCAATTGAGGTGAGCGGTGGCTACAAAGGAAAATCCCTTACGGCTCCGCACCAATTCTATGTCGACAATAGATTTAAAACGCATTTGGATTCGATTGTAACGCAATTGGAGCCAAAATCGATGGAAGATCTTAAAGAGAAACTTTTGGCGATTGAACAAAATTCTCTCCCTTTTATTCGACAATTTCAACCGCATATTACTTCAAAACTTTTATCTAAAGCTCAAATGAAAAATGAGCTAAGGACAAAGCTTGAGGAGATTGGGCTGAAAACTCTAGTCGGGCCTCAACTTTTTGATAAAGGGGAACAGGTCTACTTAGCCTTGAAGGAGTGGAAAGATTCGCAAGAAAATGGGATTAGATTAGCAAAACTGCAAGAGAAAGTGGGTGAAGCTGCCAAAGAGGAGGCTCTCGATAATTTCTTTTCCAAGTTAGCGACCGGATCTTTCGAGATTCTTTTTGATCAGGAATCGGTAGAGTTTTAATGGATTTTTCGGTTGAGGATCTCCCCCGCGCATTTGGTAGCGATCTGCTTGAGGCAGAGTGGGAGATCCCTTTTTGTAAAAGCCTTAAGGATGTTGAGGGGCATAAAAGCTCCTCTTTACCCTCCTTAGAAAAATACACGCTTCAAGAGGAGTTTGCCGATGTGTACATGGGTGTCTCTAAAACAGAATTTTTTGCGATTTTTGATGTCCAATCACCTTTAGAAAAAACCCTTTATCCGGAGTTTAAAAAGGGGGATGCTATCGAATTAATTATCGATACAAATCCCTCAAAAATACAAAGTGTAACCACCCGTTTTGTCCACCATTTTGTATTTCTACCGCTCCCCTATGAGGGGATTTTTGCAAAAGAGATTACCCGCTTTAGAGGAAACGAGACGCGGAGTTTGGTAAATGACGAGGAGCTTAGATCAAGCGTCCACCAAACAAGAAATCACTATAAAATTTCTATCACTATTTCCCTAAACGCGTTATACGGAATGAGCGGATCTCTGGAGAAAAAAAAGGCTTTGGGGATCGGTTATAGAGTACATCGTTTTAAAGGGGAGGTGCAAGAGTTTCCCCACAATGGTCAATCGATGCATTTCGATGTACACCCAAACCTATTGGCTACAGGTCTTTTGACATGAATAATAAAACTCTCTCCTCCCATTTCGATCAGAAAGTGCTCGATGATGGTACGATTCTTTTAAGTCTCTCTTTAGAGGCTAAAAAAGAGTTTAAAACGGCACAATGGATCGATTTTCCTAAAGTGGGAGCGCTGGTTCAACCATTTGAGCCTCTTGTATCCATCGAATCGACAAAAGCTATTTTTGAATTAGAGTCTCCGGTAGGGGGAAAAGTTGTTGAGGTTAAAAAATCTGTTGAACATCCCCTTGATTCTACCATAAGGCTGGAGCCGGTCTAGTTGGTGATGTTTCAGAAGATTCTTTACCGTTTTTTTCTTGGTTTTTTAATTTTCGCTTTTACGTTAGTTTCGTCGCTCTCCTATCTGCTAGAGATCAGATTAGACGGGGAGGGGTTACGGATTGGAAAAATCGGTTTAGAGCCCTATTTTTTGATCGAAAACGTAGCTTTGATCTACGAAAGAGATTCACTTTTTATTGATATTGAAACGGCCTATATCCAAAAACGGGTATTAGATTTTCTAGAACCTAAAAGACGCTTTGAAAAGATCGGTTTTTCGATAAAAAATGGGTTTTTAAAAGGGGACGAAACTATTGGTTTCAGCTTAGTTTACCCCCCAAGGATGCCGCTTGAGATTACAGTCGAAGAGGCGTTGCATTTAAATATCGATCAAAACCATCAGCTCGAACTAGGTTTTGAACGTCTTCCTCTAAAAGATCTTAAAAAATGGGTGAAAGAATTTACTTACCACCCCTCATTTGACTGGTTAAGCACGGGTGTGATTGATGGTTGGATTCGTCTGGATCTTCTAGATAAAAAGGTGATAGATAGCCAATTGACTTTGGAAAATATACATGGTGGCAATCAAATTTCCGGCTCAGAAATCTTCATAGAAAGAATCCGTTTGCTTAAAGACCAAAAAATGGATGTGCTTAACGGCTCGATGCGTTTTGTTGAGCCTAATGAGGGGTATGATTTTGGAATTGAAAACTTAGCTGGTGTACTCCGCTGGACACAAGACAACGGAGTTTTTTTCAATCTAGATGGTCTTTTGAGACAAGGGGAGGATACTTATCCGATTTTCTTGGAAGGTTGTCGTGGGGAAAATACTATTTTTGAAGCGGATGCCAGCCTCCTTTTGGATCCTCCCGCAGGGGCTCTGGAAAGAATTCAGGATTTTCGTAAGGGTAAAAATTCCCCAATTGATAGGGAAAAGAGCCGCGAGCCTTTGGATGTTGAGTCGGCTGGAATAAAACGCTATTTTCACATTTCTTTAGAAAACCCAAGGGAGGGGCAGGTCATTTTGAAGGGGCTTTTTGACCATGTTGTGGAGAGTGAGCTCCATGCTTTTAAGCAGTTATTTAAGCCCAATATTCTAGAGCTTGACCTGATTCATGTAGAAGAGCTGAAGGCAAAATTTGAAATTAAAGGGGTTTGGGAAAACGGCCATCTCACATCGATTAGTGCAGAAAACATGGAGGGGGATGCTCGGGTGAGCTTTTATGGCCAGCCGGCGGTTCCTCTCGCAATTTCTGGAAGTTATAGCGACAGTAAAATTCTTCAGTGTCAGATTTTGGATAAAACCTCAAAGGGGATTGTCGATCTCCACATTCAGGAGGAGAAAATAGATATTTCGGGAGCGCATCTCTCCTCTTTGCTCCTCAATGCCCTCTTAACCCCCTATAGAGACGGTTGGGTACTAAAGGGGGTGGCGGATGTATATGGGCAAATAGAAAAGAATTGTACTAAGATCCACCTCTCCTCCTCCGATCTGACCTTTATTGATGAGAATGTGGAATTTATCCTTACAAATCAGCCGCTCCACGCCGATTTTTTGATTTTAGAAGATCAAAATGTCCAGGGTATTTTGCAATGTCAAAACGGAAATTTAGAGATCTCCCATGTTACCGATGCCCCGCTGATCTTCTCTGATCTCAATTCTAGGATAAG
Organism: bacterium; assembly: GCA_010029555.1. GTDB lineage: Bacteria > Chlamydiota > Chlamydiia > Chlamydiales > RGXB01 > RGXB01. The sequence goes on along the minus strand of RGXB01000013.1, from coordinate 8,992 downwards.
CATCTTCAATGAAGAGGTCTATTTGGATGAGATTACCACCTATTTCAAAGAGACTCAGCTTAAGGGAAGATTGCATCTCAAACCTATCAGTACAGGGGGACGACGGTTAGAACTTGAGGTGGACAGCGCCAAGGGTCCTCTACAAAATTTTTCCGACTGGCTCCACCCTGTAGATCCATTCATACATGGGGAGGTTGCTTTGGATTCTAAGGGTTTCCGATTGCGGGCCGATTTAATTGAAGGGGGAGATCTAGATTATGAGATCGATTTAATGGTGAAAGAGGCTCAACTAGGAAAAAAAGATTCCCCGCATGCCACAATGGATTGCGCCTTTTTCCACTCCACTTGGTCTCAAATCACCCGCTTTGACCTCTCTTTGAAAGAGGAATCGGTGGACTGGCTCCGCTTTTCAGGGCAAATTGAAAATCAGTTTATCTCCTTTGACCCGGATAAAAATCACCTCTTCCACCGCCCTTTCAAACAGATTATCGGGGGAAAAGGCGAGGGGGGAGTAGCTTTATGCCTATCCAAAGAGGATCTCGATGCTGTTTTCACCCTTTTGCGGCTTGATCCATTAAAAAATCTTGAGCAATTCGAATGTTTTTTTGGCTTCAAAGATTTTGGCAATTTCTTGGCTGCAACAATTAAAGCTGACCATCAAGAGTGGAATTTCATCAAAGAAAAGGAGATTCTCACATTGAAAAAAGGGGGGGTTAACTTCGAGGGGTATACCACTCTTTTTGATGATATACATCTCGATTTAACCAGTTTGGAGTTATCGACACCCTCCATTAAGCTTCATGGTCCTGAAACAGATCTAGAGCTAGGAATCCATAAAGGGAATCTTAATATTTACTCAGGAAGGTTCAGAGGAGTTTCTTTTCATTCAATCGATCCCTCTTGTTGTAAATTTGACGGTTTTTGTGTCAAGTTTACCAATGGATCGTACTTGATCGATCAGTCCCATCGCTTTTACTTAAGTAACGTTTCGATCGATCTTTTTTCTCAAAATATCCAATTGAAAAGCTCAAAATTAGACCTAGAACCCCCCACATGGCTGATGTTTAAAACACCTTTGAGCGGTTGGGTTAAGGGGGAACACAACCCTAAAGAGAGCTTTCTTGAACTGAAGATGACCCCTTTTAGCGGGCTGGTTTTTGGCCAAAATATCCAGATGCATCAGATTGGGGGAGTATTTACCAAAGAGGGTTTCAAAGCGCAAATGGAGGGGATGTTGGACCGTTTGCACTTTAAAACTGCCTTAAAAACTCTCAAGAGAGGGTATGAACGGATCCATTGCAGCATAGAGACCGATCTGGGTAAAGCTTTTATTACAGTAGAAAACCATCCTGAGGAGGGTTGGAGAGTTCATGAGTCCAAAGGGGATCTAATAGGTCTTATTTGGAATTGTGCACCCTGTAAAAAATCGATAGAAAAAGAGAAGATCTCCCTTGTGGGTTCTTGGACGTTGGACCCCTATCTTTTTGAAAGTGGTCTGAAAACCTTCAAAATCCCTTTTAATAACCCATGTAAAATCGAAAAACCGATTCGGCTAAATGGAATACTCGATATTTTTCCCAGAGCAGAAATGAAATGGGCTTTTAAAGGGAATGTCATGGGTAAAAACAATAGGCTTGAGGGGATTTTTTGTAGAAACCTCTCTTTTGAAGTAAACTACGAGGAGGGTCAGCTCAACCTCTCAAAAATACATCTGGTCGACGCTGCGTATGAATTAGAGATGGATCATTGCGATGTACTTTTGAACCAAAAAGAGGCTCTTATCGAGGGAATTCGCCTTTTAGATTTTCGTCCGTCGGCTATGAAAAGCGTATCGGGATCTAAACCAGATGACCCGTTTGTGATCAAAGAACTAGTCATACCCTCACTTTGGATGCAGTATGCCAATAAGCTAGAGTGTAAAGGGAAAGGGGAGCTTTATTTCATCAATCGGGAATATCGTAAAAAAAATCTTACCGATCTACCCTGGGATATTTTAGGTGTACTGGGTTTAGATCCAAGCCTTCTTGTTCCGGTTTGCGGCCACTTGGAATTCTCCCTGGATAAGGATAAAATATATTTTGATCGCCTTAAACGCTCTTTTTCAGAGAGTCACCGCTCCTCATTTTTTTTGGATCCAAAAAACCTCTCCTACATCGGCCTTGATGGAAAACTTTTTGTTCGACTCAGGATGAAGCAGTCGGTTATTTTAAAATTGACCGAACCTTTTATGATTGCAATCGATGGAGATATTGCTAATCCAATCTTTAAATTAAAGTAAACTTTCCTTTATCATTCAACCATTGAATGTTTTTGATTTTATCTATCCTAAAAGATGTTTGGGTTGTGAGCAAAAGTTAGAGGAGAGGTTACTGTGTTGTCTTTGCGAGAACCTGTTTTCTCTCTCTTTAGATCCCCCAGGTGTGGAGTGGGCCCTCGAGAATTCTATCTTAATCCAAAAAATTTACCAAAATCCCCTAGCTTGCCAAGAGTGGCTTACCTCTCTTCTGTTACTGTGTTTATCCCACGCGAAATTTCAAGATGTAGAGGTTCTACTGGTAGACAAGAAAGGGCCTCTATGGAATCCGTCAAAAAATGTTGCGAAGATTTTTGGATGGAGGGTAGAGCAAAGCCGTTGTTCACTTTGGTCGCAATTGAAGCAAAAACATTTGTCTTCAAAAGTATACCTTTTAGTTGAGGTTGGGGATGAAAAAGGGGCTCTTGACCTACGAAATATCCCTAGAAAACTCTATTACTTTTCCCTGTTTCTTCAAAAACAGAGACAAGCTAAATCATATCTCTAGATTCTGTTTAGTCATGATGATTTGACGACGCAATTTCTCGTCATTTTCCATCTGCTTTTTGATTTTCGTCCAAGAGTGGATCAGTGTTGAGTGGGTCTTTCCACCAAAGGAGGAGGCGAGTTTTACCAATGAGTCATTGATGAGTTCCTTAGCCAAGTACATCGCTACCTGACGGGGGAATGCGATCTCTTTTGTGCGACTCGTGCTTTTGAGGTCGTTTACACGCACATTGAACATCGAGGCGACGCTTTTTAGAATACTATCAACAGTGATGCGCTTTTTAGGGACAAATTGCAACATCTCGGAAAGGGTTTTTTCCACCACCTCTTGAGTGATATCCATCCCGCACATACGGCAATAAGCGCCTAAGCGATTGATAGCCCCTTCAAGTTGGCGTACGTTGGAAAAGACATGTTCGGCAATAAAAAAAGCGATTGGATTAGGGATTTTAAGCCCCTTTTTATCTGCTTTATGCTGGACGATTGCTACGCGGGTTTCAAGATCAGGAACGCCGATATTCGCCACCAAACCCCATTCCATGCGGGCGGTCAATCGCTCGGAAAGACGCAGCTGGCTTGGAGGTTTATCGGAGGTGATCACTATCTGTTTTCCCTGATTGATGAGTGCTTCAAATGTTTGTGAGAACTCCTCTTCAAAATTTTGTCTTCCCTGCAAAAACTGGATATCGTCGACTAATAGCACATCCAACGAGCGGTAAAAGCGTTTCATCTGGTCAATCGATTTCGATTTTAAATGTTCGACCAAATCGTTGATAAACCCTTCTGTTGTGATGCATTGAATCTTGAGCTTCTTGTTATTTTGATGGATAAAGTGGCCAATACTGTGGAGTAGATGGGTTTTTCCCAGACCAACTCCACCGTGGATGAAAAGGGGATTGTACGTTTTTCCAGGGCGCATTGCGACACCAATAGCGGCCGATTTCACAAATTGATTTGAGGGGCCTTCAATAAAATCTTCGAAAGTGTAATTGCGGTTAAGGCGCAGCTCAAAAACCGTATCGCGCTCTTGGACGGGTAAGGGGGCCTCTTCTATAACTTCTAGTTTCTCATCCTGTGCCTCTTCGATAATAAAAAAGAGCGGAAGATTACCACTGTTGTCCGGAGGAAAAAAATTTGCAAGCTCTTTTGCATAATTTTCTAAAAGGTACTCTTGCACAAAAATGTTCGGAACCCCTAGCACAAGCCCTTTTTCGGTGCTTTTTAGAATGCGGATGGGGGCAAGCCAGTTTGTGTACTCAACAATGCTCTGTTTCGTTTTTACGAAATCAAGAAATTCAGACCAAAGAGATTCAAGGTTGAGTGTCAACATTAAAGAACCTTTTTTCAACAGTTTATAAACAGTTTTTCCACATGTGTTTATTTTTGGGGAATAGTTCAACTTTACCACCGTTTCTCGATAGAAGGCAACCTTTTTTCTTTGTTTCAAATGAGTCGAAAAAAGCTTTTATGTTCTATTTTTGAACAAATTATGAATAGGCGAGTTTTAACGCTTCTGCATCAAGAGAAACCGCAGGATCTTTGCAGCGCATTAGTTCAATACACTCTTGAACGCCCCTTTGTCTATAGCCAGAGAGCAATAACGCTTTGGCATAATTTAAGCGAGTTTTAAGATGATCTTTGTGGATTTTTAAAGCCTTTTCAAGAGGATCTATAGCCTCTTTGGGTTCCCCGATCTCCAAAAGAAGCGCCCCAAGAGTTTCCAGGTCCTCGGGTGATTTGTTACTAAGTATGACAATCCCCTTGTAGATTTTCAGAGCAGTCTTGTAATGCCCTTGACGAATGTAGCTAAATGCTAGAACCCGTAAATCATCTAGCTCATTGTCGCTTAGTCCCAGTTTTTCAAGCCAGTTATCAGCCATTAGCCTCTCCCTATACTTACGACAGCATTTTTAATGTATTGGGAGTCCTTTAAATAATTTTTTACTAGATCGAATGTTTGTAAAAGATCCTCTTTTTGCGGGGCTGAAGAGTCATTGGAATTGCTGATTTTGTCCCTCATGCGGTCTATCATATCAATATTGTTGATTGTTTTCATAGATTGAGCGCTTGTTAGAGAAAAAAAGGCCTCTTTAATCCTATTTGGAAAGGAAATATCAGCAAAAGGGCGGTTAAAGCTGTGGGTATTGAAAAGAGTATCTAATTCTGAAAGATAAACCCCTTTGTTGATGGGGATGGAACTTTTATTGTAGATGGATTGCGCTTCAGAGAAGAATTGTTCTGGCGCTAATTGTCTGTTTTCTTCAAACTGTTGCGATTGATCAATTCCAAAATCGGAAATTGTGAGTTTTTCGTCCATGATTCTTCCCATAAACTACTTGGAATTTTTCCCCCAAGTGTTTTTAAAGAGAAAAAAACAGACAAAAATTCTTTTTTCTATTTTTTGGAATAAACTGGGGGTTATTGGGACGTTTTCCCACGTTTTCCCACTATCGCAAGTCATTGATGCTGAACTGTTTAAAAAATTTTTACAACGTTTTTAAATCCAATTCTTGAATAAATCGACTTTAAAGTGGTAGGATGTGGGAAATCGTGGGATTATGGGATTTTATTTAAGCGGCTCATACTCGGGAAAGCTGGATGACAAGAACCGGATGGTTCTTGCTCAAGAGCTTCGCTACGGACTTGTCGAAAACGGCGAGTTGGAGTTTGTCATCGCTTTAGGATCTCACGGCTGTTTGACCATTTACAAAAAAAGTGAAATGGATCGGATTGTAGAAAAATTCAAAGCCAAACAGCACATTGCAAAGTACCGCAAATTTTTTACCCTCTTTTTCGCAACCCTCTTTACAACCGGTTGTGATAAAGTGGGGCGTTTCATGATACCTCAACACCTCAAAGATGCCGCTAAGATTAAATCTGAAGTGGTTCTTGTAGGTGTGATCGACAGGATCGAAATCTGGTCAAAAGAGGCTCACCAAAACGAGATGGCCTCCCTTTTACAGCCTAAAGGGGATGCAATCGATATGGCCTCGTTGATGGAGGAGATCTTTAATGATTCAGAGCAAGAAGAGGAGATTGTCCTATGAAAGAGCCCCACACACCCGTTTTATTAAAAGAAGTGTTGCACTATTTCGAGGGTACACTCAAGAATTTCTTTGAAGGAACTGTGGGAGCTGGCGGACACGCATCCCATATTCTTCACCAACATCCCGAAATTGATCTCTACATGGCGTGCGATCAAGACCCCCATGCTTTAGAAATTGCTCATAAGACACTCAAGCCCTACGAGAAAAAAATTCGTTGGTTCCAAGGAAATTTTTCCAATCTAGACCGCTTTGCCAAAGAGGCTCATGCGGAAAAAGTGGATGGTTTTTTATTTGATCTAGGAGTTTCCTCTATGCAACTCGATCAACAAGAGCGTGGCTTTAGCTTTCAAAAAGAGGCAAAGCTCGACATGAGAATGGATGTTAATCAAGAGACGTCAGCACACACTATAGTGAATAGCTGGTCCTTGGAGCAGCTGGTAGACCTATTTAAAAATGGTGAAGAGCCTTTTTATCGGCGGGCTGCGAAATCGATTATTGATGCAAGAAGAGCTGGATCTATTGAAACTACAACCCAGCTGTCGAAAATTTTGGAGAGGGCGATCCCAAAAATTGGGAAAATCCACCCTGCAACACTTGTATTCCAAGCGCTTCGAATGGCCGTGAATCGTGAACTGGAAGTGATCGAGACAGCGCTAAAAAAGGCTATGGATCTCCTATCCCCGAATGGAAAAATCGGTGTTATTTCTTTTCATAGCTTGGAAGACAGGATTGTGAAAAACATTTTTAGAAATGCCTCAGAACCCCAAAAAGATTTTAAAGGGCAAGTGGTGAAAAAAGCTCTTTTTGAGAGACTCACAAAAAAGGCTGTTCTCCCTTCCAAAGAAGAGATGAGATCCAATCCAAGATCCCGCTCGGCACGTCTTCGCGTTTTAGCCAGATTAGGGTTTTGAAAAGAGAAAAATGAGAGGCCATCTTTTTTTAAAGCTAAGCCTTGTGTTTTCCTCATTAGGTTGGAATGTGTACAGCTATTTGAAGGAGATGAATAGTCTTACTTTCAATAGGATGAAAGTTCCCGAGTTAATAGAACAGCTGCAATCGACTGAAGAGGATCTTTTGGAGCTCGAATACACGGTGCGATCTTATCGATCCCCAAAATTATTTGTGCATCTTTTAGAATCGCAAAAAGCCTATTACATACCCACTGCTGACCTTATATTTACGATAGACCTAACATGTCTCGAAAAGAGCCTGAACAAAGAACTGACACTAACCCCATAGAGATCAAAGACCTTGCTCGTTTAAACATCCTCGCTTTTAGTGTCTTTCTCCTTTTTTCCTCCCTGATACTCGCTTTTTATAAAGTGCAGATCCTCGAATTCGCAAAATGGTCTAAAATTGCGAAAACGCAGCATAAAATGGCTGTGGAAGAGCCGTGTAAAAGGGGAATTTTTTTTGGTCGCTCTTTATGCCCCTCTAATCCTAAAGCAGCAATACCTCTTGTCATAGATTTGTACCGGTATCATCTGCATGTTGATCCCTATTTAATACCTCAAGAGCATCGCCTCAAATTTACCCGCGAGATCAGCAAAAGATTTGGACTTGATGCTAACGAGGTGAAACTGGAGCTTTTGAAAAAATCCCGATCGAGGAGATTGTTGAGTTTTTTAACCCGCTCCGAAAAAGAGGCGATCGAATCGTGGTACAAAGAGTTTGTAGCTCTGACAAGGGTCTCAAAAAAGGGGATTTTCTTCACTCAAGATTACAAAAGACATTATCCTTATGGGGAATCTTTAGGTCAGGTCTTGCATACATATCGCTACGATAGCAAAAGGGGTCTAGGGTATCCGACAGGGGGGCTGGAACTCTTTTTTGATCCTGTTTTAAAGGGGGAGAAGGGGAAAAAAATTCTTCTAAGATCACCGAGGCAAAAAATCGATCAGGATGAGTTAGTGGAACCAGCCAAGGATGGATTTGATATCCAATTAACCATTGATCCGGTTGTACAAGCGATTGCTGAGGTTGAATTGGAAAAGGGGGTCTTGACTGCTGGAGCCAAAGGGGGGAGTGTTGTAATAATGGATCCCCATTCAGGGGAGATCATGGCGATCGCAAGTTATCCTTTTTTTCATCCAGGTAGGGTGGAGGAGTACTACAATGATTTTAAAAAAATGGATGCGACAAGATTAAGAGCAGTCAATGATTCTTTTGAGCCCGGGTCCATAATGAAACCCATAAGTGCCCTCGTGGCTCTTTTGGCGAATCAGGAGTTGATCGACAAAAATCGCTCACCCCTTTTTTCCCCTATTGAAATGATGGATGTGACCGATACCTCTTTCCCCGGGCGCTTGAAACCTATCAAGGATGTTAGAAGCCATCGTTTTTTAAATATGCGTCTGGCTCTACAAAAATCGTCCAACGTTTATGTTGCTAGGCTCATCGAAAGGGTCATAAAAAATCTTGGGGAAAAATGGTATAGAAAACAGTTAAGCGATCTATTTTTGTTTGGGAAAAAAAGTGGTATAGAACTCCCGAGCGAGCATTTGGGAATGCTTCCTGAAATTGGAAAAAAATACCAAAGCGGACTTTTGGAATGGTCGGTACCGACGCCGTTTTCTCTGGCGATGGGATATAACCTGCAATGCAACCAGGTGCAAATTTTACGCGCCTTTGCTTCGATTGTTAATGGTGGATACCTTGTAAAACCGACTCTGATTCAAAAAATAGCGAATCCTACAAAAACTATTTTTGAGCAAGAGACTAGAAAATCCCACAAACTCCCACTCAATACTTTTGATTTGGACGAGATAAAAAAAGCGCTTGTTTTTACCACCCAAAAAGGGGGAACGGCCGTCTATGGGAATATTCGAGGGTACACTGAGGGGGGGAAATCGGGAACAACAGAAAAGCTCGTCAACGGCTCCTATTGTGCAACCAAACATTATGCAAGTTTTATAGGTTTTGCTCCGTTCCAAAACACGAAATTCGTTATGATTGTCGGTATAGATGAGCCGCAGTACCAAATCATCCCCGGATTAGGCTATAACCATTACGGTGGGAAATGTTCTGCGCGCGTTTTTTCAAGGATAGGAGAAAAACTCCTCCCTTACCTAGGAGTTGTACCCGATGACCCGACAGATCAGCTTTTAAAAGATGAAGTGGTTCGTTTAACCATTGGTCTTTATAG
>RGXB01000120.1 GCA_010029555.1 bacterium | reverse complement strand
AAACAAGCTTCGTAGTATATTCTTGCAATAGATAAAGCTTTGAGAGAAATGATATGGATCCATGGGACTTAAAAGATAAGGTTGTTGTGATTGCCGGTATCGGCGATGACCAGGGATTTGCCTGGGCTATTGCTAAGGCCTTTAAAAATCTTGGAGCGAAAGTAATTGCAGGCACCTGGCCCCCCTTGCTCGGAATTTTAGAACAGATCCTGGTAAATGAAAAATTTAGTGAATCCAGAAGGCTTAAAAATGGTGAAGAGCTTAGTTTTGATGCCATCTACCCATTAGATGCACTATACGACACCCTTGACGCGGTCCCTTTTGAAGTCAAAGAAAATAAACGCTATAAAGGACTCCAAGACTTTTCGATTAGCGGCTTTGTATCTGCTGTTGCCCAAGATTTTAAAAAAGTGGATATTGTAATTCATGCAATTGCAAATGCCAAAGAGATCAAAAACCCCTTGTCTATGACCTCCAGAGAGGGCTATTTACACGCAATAAGCGCCTCTAGCTACTCTTTCGTTAGCCTCTGTTCCCATTTCAAAAATCTTATGGAGCCAAACGGATCCTGCCTAACGCTTACCTATCGCGCTGCCGATCAGGTGATCCCTGGTTATGGAGGGGGTATGTCTTCTGCTAAAGCCGCTTTAGAAGCCGATGTGCGCTATCTCGCCTACGAACTGGGCCAAGAAAAAATGATCCGCGTAAACGCCATTTCTGCAGGGCCGTTGGCCTCTAGAGCTGCACGTGCTATTGGTATGATTGATTCAATGATCGAGTACTCATTTCATAACTCTCCTATTCAAAGAGATTTGGAAGCAGAAGACGTCGCCAACACAATGCTCTTTTTGGCCTCCCCTCTAGGAAAAGCGATTACAGGGCAGGTACTGTTTGTCGATCACGGCTTAGGCGTGATGGGGAGACCTACACAAAAAGTGATCCAAAAAGAAGAGGCGCTCGTCTAGTCTTTCTTTTTTGTGCTGGGCTGAGTTTTGGGTATACTATTGGAAGTCTCCATCTTAGAGGGAGTTCCCCTAGTTGATTTGATTGTCCCCCCCCCCTTTGACTGGTGATTTCTTTCCTTTGGCTACTTTTGCCTTTGGTTGCTTCTTCATTTGTCCTCTTCGTTTTATTTAGGTTTTTGTTATCAGATCACTACAACAGGGTAGGGTTCCTGTGTATAATCCACCCCCCCTTTGACTGGTGTTTTCTTTCCTTTGGCTACTTTTTTATTTAAAGCTTTCTTATTAGTATTTGTCTTTTTTTCATACCTTTCCCTTTTAATTTATAGATATAATAAATGGTTTTTTTGTACATCTTAGATTTTTAACCTTTTTCTTTTAGTAAGTTAGACACCTCTTTAGACAACAAAAAACCTAGAAGATGTTGTCCGTTGAGGAGTTTTTTCATCAAAAGATAGAGCAGGGTTTTCGTATCGTCTTTTCTATTTTTTGGGGAGCAGCTATGAGATGTTACTTAATATGCCTTGTTTTTTTCAGCTCTTTGGCTTTTGCAGAAAATACAAGCTTGGGACAAAACTCTATTGCTACCCTTAACGAAACGATTGTGGTGGTAGAGCCGGATAAAACCGCTCCCGCTCAGGAGGTGAAAAAAACACAGGAGTCGGAAAAAGAGGATCAAAATCAGGACAGTCAGGAAATTCAAACACAAAATAAAAATTTTCAAAACGCCATACTGAAGACCCTTTTATCCCTGTTCGGATTTGTCACTCTTATCCTCTTGACGATTTGGTTTCTACGTCGCATGTCTCACAGTAGGCATACATTTGGAATGAAATCTCATTCTCTGCAAATTTTAGAAAAACGGCTTTTGAGCCCAAAAACGACTTTGTACCTAATGGAGATTGATGGGAAAAAGGTTGTTTTTGCCGAATCGATGATGGAGGTTAAAGTTTTGTATACAGAGACCCCTCTTCCCCCTTCTACCTCCCCTGTCCCCTACAATGAATGTAAATAAAAAATAGAATGCCTTTATAAAATAAAAAAATTTCGACTATTGCCAAAGAGTCCCTTTTCAAGATAAAATAGACTTAGGAAAACTTTTTTTGAGGAAATTTTATGGGCATCAAGTGTGCATCTTACTATGTAGTAGCCGCAGCTCAGCAATTTGATCATATCGTTTATAGTAAAATCGCAGAAAAAAAAGAGGAGCTGGATAAAATCAGTTTTCACCTCAGGCAAGATGCTATTTTATTGAGAAACTTACGTCGTAAAACTGATGGATCTAAAGAGGTGGATCTTTCACCTTTTTCAGACGCCATAGCCTCCTATAGAAAGCAGCACGAGGAGATCCAAAACAGTTTAGACAGCGAACTCAAGAGCTCGTTTGATTTCGATAAGCTCGATCTAAAAAAAGTACCTCTTAAGGACTTAGAGGCCCTGATTGATGAGGTTGAGGGTTCGAAATCTACTTTGGAAAACCGGGTACAACCGGATATCATGGTTATAGAGACGCAAATCCAGTTAATGAAGCTCCTTTCCGAAATCACCAAATATGTGGTGCAAAAAGAGAGCGAACTTAAAGAAAAGATGATGAATCGTGCCGGCAGATAGTCATTTATCTCTTCTGGCCAGAAAACAAATCGAATCAATTGTTAGAAAAATTCGGTCTAATAGCACTCTAACGCCGCTAGATATTGTCGAACTGTCTGACAAAGATTTAGAGCTTGTTTACTCTATGGGCTACACCTTTTACTCAGTAGGTCAGTATGAAAAAGCAAAATCACTTTTTTTAAAGCTGATTTTTTCTCACCCCTTCCATCCCGCCTACTGGAAAGCCTTGGGATGCACGTGCCAGATGCTCGATCAGTCGGCTGATAGCGTGGTATACTTTTCTGTAGCTTTACTCATGGACCCGAACGATCCTCTCCTCTATCTATACACAGCAAAAGCACTTATGGATCTTAAGCGTTACGATGAGGCAAAAGGTGCGCTATTGAAAGCTGAAGAGTTGTCACCCAAAGAAGATCTCGATTTTCAAACCCAACTGGAGGTTTTGTATGAACGATGTAAGGATTGAACCTGTTGG
>RGXB01000119.1 GCA_010029555.1 bacterium | reverse complement strand
GAAAACATGAAGAGCAAAAGCGCTTTAACTTCCTTAAAGCGCTCGAGGGGCGTTATGAACAAAAAGATTTTTCGCGTCTGGATCCTTTGTGTTTGCAGCACCACCCTTACGTACAAAAAGAGCAGCTAAAGTGGGTCGAAAAAATGGGGGTAGGCTCTATTCAGAAAAGATTTCAAGCCGAGCATCTGGAGTTGCAGAACGCCCTTTGCCAACGCTTTACCCCAAAAGCTTTTTTCACCTCTTTAGATATGCCCGCCATAACCGCGACATTAAACAGGTGGTTAAATGTGGAGAGCGCAACTTTTTTAACCCAAACTTTTGAAAAAGACCCGCTAGGGTTGGTAGCAAACGGCTTTGAAACGCACCTTAAAGCCCCTTTAATTCAAACAACTTTTGCCCCATTCGCCGATTTTTATCTGGTCGAAGATCCTCTTCACGCATTTCTCTATAATACCACCCCCCCCTTCCTTCTGCCCCCCTACGTACTTGCAGGGATCCACACATCGTTAGATCTTTTGCCCTCTTTGCAAAAAGAGAAAAAAGAGCTTTTGGAGAAGGCGATCTTCCTTTTTGAGTCGGTGAAAAAGCTCGGGTTCGACCTTTCTATACAAAAATTTGCGCTCCATATCACCACCTCTAAAAAGCTTATCTATCAAAAGGAGCTGTTGCAAAAGGGGTGGATTCTTAAAGAGTCTTCTAACGGACTAAGTCTTTATTTAAGACAAGATCATGAGGAGTCTACCCTCGTTCAATTTCTTGCTGATCTAAAAAAAATCGTGAGCTGTAAAACTGCGGTTATCTGTTAAGGCTCTCTTTCCCTTTTTTTTCCCTTTTACTATGATAAAGAAAAAAAAGCTTTGATAGATGAAAACGTTAAACCATTTTTTGAGATTTTTCCAATTCTTTCATTTCCCTTTTCTCATTTTCGTCACAAAAAGCCTAGATTTGTACCGTTTGCAAACCCAACATGTCGAGCCATTTGCACGAGATTTTACCCCGCTATTAAAAAAAGTAATTGTTGATATCGGTCTGATTCCTTTTTCATGGCTTTTTTTTGTTTTTCTCCTTGACTACCTGGTTTTTTTTAAAAAGAGAGTCCTCTTTCTTTTGCCTTTATGGCTTTGGCAGCTTTACACAACCTTTACCCTCATTATTGTGAAAGGGAGTTCCCCGCTCTCTTTGTTAGACTCCCCCCCTTTCGAATTCTGCTCCCTAGTTTTGTCAGCCCTTTGGCTTATCCTCACTCCATCCCTATTTTTTCAAAAGCAACCCCAAGCTAAGTCGTTACCCCTTAATGCTAAAGCTTGATATAAAATAATTCCTTCTCAGAAATTACTTCCAGACTTGCTTTTTTTCCCTTTCAAAAGTTAAAATCGATCACAGAACCTTATCAATTAAAGTTTGTCCTTCAAGCTTAGGAGGTCTTACATGTGGAATGCACTAGCCCAGTTACCAAAAAACGAGCGGTATTTAAAAAAAATTTACCTATTATGCAACCCGGATATATCGCCATGAGTCTAATTCAATTACTTAACCATCCTAAAGAGAGCTTTTTCAAGCACTACTTCGTTCTGACAACACTACTCCTATTTGTATTGCTCCCTATGGGTAAAATGCTTTTTGATTACCAAGTTTTCCTCAATCACCCCTGGGTCCAAAATAGCGGCTATTCCCCCTACTTAGTCATGAGCGGTCTTTTGTTCTTGAATTGGAGCATAACTGGTCTAATCACCTATTTCATGCTATCCCATAGCGTCAAAAAAAATCGGAACGGGCTCCTCACTTTTTTTGTTTCCCTTCAAACCCTACGCCTTTTTTTCTGTATTTTTGCACTCTCTCTGCAAAGAAAAGGGATACTACCTGCGACAGTTTTTGCCTCATCATCAGGGCAGCTTTTATCTTTTTATATCACTGAATTTTTATTGAATCCGGTTTGGCTCTATTTTGCATGGTCTTTGCGCCGCATAAACCAGCTTAACCTAATCCGCGAATCGATCGCTTCTAGCCCCGAAGCGATGCAGCATTTGCAAAACTTAGAAAATCCTACCTCACCAGGGATGATTGACCAGGTGATGAATTACCTTCACTTCAGACTCCCCCCATCACAGCAAAAACTGATCGCCCCTCTTAAAATAGAGGCCAAAAAAAGGCTTAAGCTTGCCGATCTAGCTTAGAAGAGCGATGGCACTATCCACTTGTAGGATCTCTTTTTCCAAAAACGCCCGGTTGGATAGAACTTGGGCGGGGACCGGGGGGTTGTAGCTGAATGTTTGCTGGTAAAGGGTGCTCAAAAAAAGCTTTGTGCTATTCAAAAAATCGACGGTTGTAGAATTCACAGGCATCTGATAGGGGTTAAGAGTCAAATAGATTTGAAAAAAATAACTGCCCGGAACCTGGTTATTTTGCGCAAGATAGTCAATTGCCGCCTTTTCTATCGACAAGGTATATTTTACCGACTGTGTGGCAGTTGTGCCTGTTTTATTCTCAAGAATATTGTAATTATTATAGGAATTTCCCCATAAAAATGAGATGGTCTGTTGCGGTGTGGAGGAGTTACCGATAACCGTTTGACCTTGGTACCAAAGCTTAACCGCATTCCCCTGATGAAAAAAAGTGCTATATGCATAGGTAGAATTAGTTACTGCAGCCCCCAGCTGAAGCGGATAAAATTGTGATTTAAAATAAAAGGGGGATAAAAACCCGGTGATATTGAAGCGCTGAATCAAAGTTGCCGCTTGTAGCTGAAATGTTTCTGGAGATTGCTGAACCGGCCTCACGAGTATTTCAAAATCCAGCTCAATTTTCTGATCTACCGCTAATTGGGTAGCAGAGTATGTTTTTGAGACTGTCGGAATGAGAATGTAGGCTAAATTCGGATTGTAGCTCGTGTACGTGGTGTTTTGAGAAGCTGTAACAGTGACCCTTTTTTGAGTGTCACTGTTCACTGTAATCGTAAAATTTGCAAATTGCGTTGCCTCATTCTGCCCCGTTAAACTAAGGGGCAGTAGGACGAAGAAGCCGATCCAGGATCGCATCAACAGTAAATCCGAAAAATTTCAAATTATCTTTGATCGGGGCAGATGCTCCAA
>RGXB01000118.1 GCA_010029555.1 bacterium | reverse complement strand
AACAATAGAAAGTTTTCGTCTCATTGGCACCCATATCGACAGCCCCGCTTTAAAGTTAAATTCCAAACCTTTTGTGAAAAAAGGGGAGCGGATCTATTTTGATGTCGACCGCTCAGGGGGAATCATGTATACCTCCTGGCTCGATCGGGATCTTCTACTGTCGGGAAAAATTGTGACCGACAAAGGGTTGAAACTGGTGCGACTCGATTCCCACCTTTTCTCTATCCCTAACTGCCCTATTCATATCGATCGGGAAAAAAACGAGCGGCATGCTTTTGATCCTACTAAGGAGCTTCTCCCTTTTGTGACTGCTGAGGAGAAAGAGGTGAGCTTAGGAAAAATTCTCAAAGAGAAAGCCCTCTTGGCTTTTGACCTCTACTTAACCCCCATTCAAAGTGGCTCTTTGACAGGTCTTGACCACCAGATTTTTTCCTCTTATCGGCTGGATAACATGTGTTCAAGTTTTGCAGCAATGGAGGCTATCTCTGAGGCAAAGCCTCACAAATCAGCATTACTGGGTGCTCTATTTTACAACGATGAGGAGACCGGCTCGATGTCGATTGAGGGGGCTGAATCTCCTTTCGTGATCGATGTTTTAGAGATGATCTGCCTTACACAAGGGATGAATAGGCTGCAATTTCTGAAAATCAAAGACAAAAGTGCCTTTTACTCTGTAGATGTAGCACATGCTTTTGTCGATGGTCATGATGCAAAATTTCATGCCAACCATAAGCTGGAGTTGGGAAAAGGGATTGTCATCAAACGCAACCATTCGTTGCACTACGCGTACAATATAGAGTTGGAAGCTAATATTCTTAGAATCCTGAAAAAAAGATCCATACCCCACCAATTTTTTGCCCCTCTTACCGGAAAACCATCCGGCTCTACAATCGGTCCCCATGTAGCTGTACGTTACGGAATCCCTACTATTGATATTGGTATAGCGATACAATCGATGCATTCGGCACGCGAGTCGCTCCACTTAAAAGATCTAGAGTCGCTCTGCCGATTGATGAAGGAAATGTATGTGTAAGTCTGATCACCACGAAACGTGTAAAATGGAACCCGATTTAGATCATTTCAAAGGAAAAACAATCCCCGATCATCTTAAAGAAGCAAGAGAGAAGGGGGCAAAAGCAAGCGAGCAAATTCATGGGGTGGAGCTTTCGGGATCTTTACACGCCGGATGTGATGCGGCTAAAGAGACTGCGCTCTATCTTTCCATCCTTTATATCTTAGCACCAAAAACTCTCCCCCTTTTTGCCATAGGCTTATGCATTTGGAAAACGGGAAGGGCCGCTTTTTTAGGCTGGTCTCGTTTAAATCGACTCAATCAGTTGATTGCTCAAGAGCATGCCGAAATTCAACATTCCCGCGAAAATGAACAGATAGAACTGATGGAGATTTACCGGGCAAAAGGGTTTGAGCCCCCTCTTTTGGATCAGGTTGTCCAGGTATTGATGGCCGACGAAAATCGACTCCTTACTGTCATGCTTGAAGAAGAGCTCGGGCTGCGCTTAGAAGAGTATGAACACCCTTTAAAACAGGGTCTTGGGGCTTTTTTAGGGGTCACTTGCGCTGCGCTCCCCCTTTTAGTCGCAAGTTTATTTTCCCCTTTCATTTTTTTTGGCTTGGTATTTATCTTTTTTTTACTTTCGACAACGCTCTCCATCATCCCACAAAAACGCTCCTTTATCTCCTTCAACACTTGGTCACTTAGCCTAGCTTTTCTTGTTCTGCTTACTGTCTATGAGCTCAAAAATCTTTTAAATCCCTTAATTACTAGGTTCATGAATCCATGACTTTTTCCTACGATGATTTTTTTGCCAAAGATTTTGAGGAGTCGGAAAACCCTTTTTTAAAACCCGATTCCCGAAAAACAGGTAAAGATCTTTCGCTTAAAATTTCCATCCTCTCCGCGATTTTTTTGGCTCTTTCCTATATCACCTTAATGTTTGATAGCATATCGATCCTGTTTTTAGGATTTGTCTATTTTTTATCCGGCACACCAGCTTTAATCCAAACCATAAAGGACGTGAAAAACTCGATTATTAACATCGATGTTTTGATGACGTTGGCAGCTCTGCTCTCTGTTTGCATCGGAGCTGAGCATGAGGGGGGCCTTCTTTTAGTCCTCTTTGCCCTCTCTGAGTCGATGGAGGAGATGGTAGACCGCAAGACAAAAAGCGCTTTGAGTCATCTCAACTCACTAGTGCCCAGCTTGGCGATCGTTGTCCAAAGCGACAATACTCGCTATCAGAAGGCTGTCCAAGAGATTAGCGTCGGGACAAAAATATTTGTCCCGGTTGGGGAGATTGTCCCCTTGGATGCCAAAGTTGTTGAGGGCTCCTCATTTGTAAACATTTCTCATATAACCGGTGAAAGTATCCCCGTTTCTAAAACGGTGGGCGATCCCGTTGTTGCAGGATCGCTACTGATCGACTCCCCCCTATATTTGGAGGTGACAAAGCCAAGCAGCCAATCGACTCTGGCAAAAATTATTGAATTGATCACGCAAGCGCAACATGCAAAACCCAAAATTCAGGTTTTTTTGGACCAGTTTAGCGGGATTTATGCTAAAACAATTATCGCCCTTTCTCTCTTCTTTGCCCTTATGCTTCCCCTTTTTGGGATCGCTTTTCTTGGTATTGAGGGGTCAATCTATAGAGCTCTTGCTTTCTTGATTGCCGCGTCCCCTTGTGCTCTAATCATAGCCACCCCCACTGCATACCTAAGTTCTTTGAGCGCCAGTGCGCGGCATGGGGTTCTCCCTAAAGGGGGGACCTCGCTGGATGCTTTGAGCCGTTGTAAATACTTCCTTTTCGATAAAACGGGCACATTGACAACGGGCGGGCTCTCTTGTACTCGTATCGACAACAAAACAAACTACCCACTTGAAACCATCCTTGCCGTTGGGTCTAGTTTAGAAAAAAATGCGACACACCCTATTGCGAAAGCGATTGTGAATTTAGCCGCACTAAAGCATAGTGACGAGCTGAAAACAAAAGAGGTGCAGGTAATTGCGGGAAAAGGGGTCAAAGGAGTTGTAGAGGTTCAAGGAAACTGGCTTGAGGTCTTTATCGGGCGCTCCGA
>RGXB01000117.1 GCA_010029555.1 bacterium | reverse complement strand
TCATGAGACTTCTAGCTATACTTTTGAAGTATGCGACACAAAAATGCCTTAATCCTCAAAGCCTTTGAAAGGCACTACCAAGAGGAGACAGGGTTTATCCATTTTGGGGTAGTAGCTCCTATTTTGGAAAACGCCCTATTTGCTTTGGCCCTTTTTAGAAAAAAAGAGCAAAAAACTATGCTGGAGGGAAAAGAGCTTCTATTGCGTTTGCTCTCCTATCAAAGCTCATCGGGTCTATTTCCCGATGCAGTCCATCTACTGGATCATGGCCATTTTTCCTGGAAAAAGAATCTCTACCTTGCTGCCGTTTTTACCCATCTTCTTAGAGAATTTGACCGGGTGATTGATAAGGTGTCGAAGGAAAAGATCCACCGCTGCTACACTTTTCTGATCGACGGATTAAAAAAGCTGGAATTGGGCGGAGCCCTTTTATTTTTGCGCTCTCTCCTTTTAGAAGAAGACCCTTTTCCTCTGGCCCCGTTTGAGTCCCAAGAAGAGGTAGAGATTTTTGTTGTCGGTTATGCCATAGCGCCTGAATCGCAACGACTTAAATTTGAGGAAATCTTTTCTTGCTACGTTCTCAAAGATGCCCCTTTTTATCAGGGCCCTTTTGAAGGGGTCAAGCAGTATAAGGGTAGGCTATTAAAATCTTTGATAGAAATTTCTCTAACTGTCGAAGAGGAGCTGAATGAGGAGGAGGCGATATTCGATAGGGTGTGGATGGAATCGGTTTTGGCTCCAGATCTTTCGCATATTAAAGGTCAGGCATTTTGGGTTCGCCACAGGGATTTAAGGGAGAAGGGGGATCTTTATGCTCGGGCTTTTTTGGATTTAAAACAGGGGCTTACGGCTGCGTTGTATCTTCCCCAAAACACCTTTTTTGATCCAAAAACATCGATTTACACCTTTTCTCTCGAGGGTTTTTATGAGGAGGATACTCATGAAATTAGCCTTTACATCCCTAAATCCCCCTTGATTGAAGTCCATGTTGATCAGGTAACATCTTCGATTTTTCGAGAAAACGAGTGTGTAATGATTGATACAGAAGGTCAAACCATCCCCCTAATGTTTCGCGTTGTTGAAGGGGAGGGGAAGTTTATAGGGCATATAAGTTTGGATTCCAGACCCAATGAAATGGAAAAAGGGGGAATTTACGACAGAAAAATCTCGATTCGAACAATCGAAAGATCTTTGAGTTGCAAAATAGAGCTTTTTATTGGTTGGAATCAAGAGACCCTCAACTCTCTTTGAACAAAAAGCTCTTTACAGGGAGAACCACTGATTCTTCTTTTTGAAGTACTTATTTTCTACTTACATGGAATTACAATAACGTGCCCTTGATAAGGATAATGATGTGTATTCCACCCCCCCACGGATGTTTTAATATTTTTTTTGTTTTTAGCCTTACTTTTTTTAGTTTCTGCCTTCTTTTTCATAGAATTCCCCTAATTATAAATTCCACATACAACTAATTACTTTTTTTAGCAAAAAAAGACTTTAATCCAGGTATACCGACCAGGCCTCAACTCACTCTCTTTGATTGTCCTCGCCCTAGTTTGAATAGTCCCAACCTTTTTGTTAAAAAAAACTAGCAATTTTTGAAAATTCAGATAGATCCAAAATTAGAAGAACATAAAAGGGTTTTTTATGAAAAAGCATTCAAAGATCAACCATACAGCTGAGAAAAAAGACAGCAAACGCCCAGGTAAAAAGAGAAACAAAAAATACAAAGGTGGGGCTTGTTCCACAGATTATCACCTCAATTCCCACAACTAATTGCCAACCAACAGGTAAGATCGACATAGCGGGGTTATTTTTTTAAAGTCCCTCTTCTTTAACCCTTTGAACCCATGAATAAACGAAACAGTGTCGATTCCCTAAAAAAAATAAGATCACCATTCAGTGCAACTTATTCATTATCAACAAGCTATTTTCTCTTAGCCCCCTCTTTTTTTTCTTGAATTTTTATAAAAATTATTAT
The DNA here is from genome assembly GCA_010029555.1 of bacterium. GTDB lineage: Bacteria > Chlamydiota > Chlamydiia > Chlamydiales > RGXB01 > RGXB01. The sequence goes on along the minus strand of RGXB01000117.1, from coordinate 1,139 downwards.
ATAATTAATAAAGAAATAGAGGGGGATTTTTATGTCACATGGGATAGGGCCAAAGGATAGAATTTTTGGTGGTCAATTCAATGAATCGCCAAAAGCTAATCAGGGAGAAAAAGAGCCGAGCGCCCTTTCACATTTCCTTCTTTTAAGAAGAGGATCCACCGCATTGAAAGCAATTACTCCATTGACAAAGGCTTGTATTCCTCGACTAAATCCAAACAGCAATCCATCTAAGTCATATGTGAACGTCTCTTTAGCTGACCTAAGAAAAAGTTATCCAGATTTAGCTATCATCAACCCTTGTTGGAGTCGTGGTCGTGTGGTGGTGAGTGCGTCTGAAATTGGCCGTTATGATATATTAAAAGGGCTTTTGCGAAACGGTCAAATAGTAAGCGACGAGCATCGTGGGCGGGCGGTGATGAAAGCGGCTTTCTACGGCTACCATGATATAGTCGCAACGCTTTTGCAAAATGGTCAAATAAGCGAAGATCATCGTGGTACAGCGGTGGTGCATGCGGCTTTGTATGGCCGTGTTCAGGTGATCGAAATGCTTTTGCAGAAGGGTTCAATAAGCAAAGATGATCGTGGGCGGGCGGTGGTGAATGCGGCTGAAAATGGCCACCTTTATGTGATCGATATGCTTTTGCAAAATGGTGCTCAAATAAGCGACGAGCATCGTGGTTGGGCGGTGATGAATGCGGCTGAAAATGGCAACGTTCAGGTTATCGATACGCTTTTGCAAAATGGTGCTCAAATAAGCTACGATCATCGTGGTTGGGCGGTGATGCATGCGGTTGAATATGGCGACGTTCAGATTATCGATACGCTTTTGCAAAATGGTGCTCAAATAAGATGGGATCATCGTGGGGAGGCTGTGAAGAGTGCAGTAAGAAGTGGCCGTGTTCAGGTGATCGAAATGCTTTTGCGAAATGGTCAAATAAGCGGCGAGCATCGAGGGACGGCAGTGATGAATGCGGCTCAATTTGGCCGCGTTGATATAATCGAAAGGCTTTTGCAAGATGGTGCTGGTGCTGGAATACCCCTACATCATCTTCATCAGGCAATTTGGTTTTTAAACGAAAGACAATTGGTTTTGCCTGCGTTAAATGCATTGGTTAACGACGCTCCTCAGCCTAATGATT
>RGXB01000116.1 GCA_010029555.1 bacterium | reverse complement strand
GCATACTCGAGAAGTTGTTACACTTACTCTTAGTAAGCTCTACACAACATTCTCGCCGCTCGTCACTTCATTATTACTGTCACAGAACTTTGCAGCTATTTCGCTGCTATTCTTCGTCTTACACTCATCGTGTTCGTTGAAGATGTACAAAACAATAGCACCAGGTAAGATTATTACGCAACGAATTGTTTTTTCTTTTTTTCTTACCTAAACTTAACTTATTGAAAAACAACAAGTTATGTCGTGTTTTTTCTTTTTTTCTTTTTTCTTTTTTTTGTTTTTTCTCGTTGAATTCGTGTGCTTTATATCTTTAAATACACTTGCACACAACTCTTCGAGCCTGTTATTTCTAAAGCTTTTTTAAATTTTTTTTAACACAAGTTAAAATTTTCGTTACTCTGTGCAAGTTGCAACAGGTTTGGAGCAGCAATCATATTGGAAGCTTGCCCTCTGGGTGTGTTGAACCCCACGCTCCTTGGAGCTACTGAACTAAAACTGGAATGCGTGCTGTATCCCGTTCCATACTGCAATTGCGCTGTAAGGCTAAAATTTTGATTCTCATGGGGTGCAACCTGCTGCTGCTCTGGATTTTCGCCTGCTCTAATTGCATCTGGAACTATTCCCACTTCTACCACAGTAGCGTCTATTTGCTCTTGAGGTTCATTAGATAGATTACTGTGTAATCCTACTCCTGCCGCTTCCTCAAGAGGGATCACTTGGCAAGATGACCAGTCTCCATCTACAGAGGCCTCGCTATCTAAGGAAAATCTGCTTCGATTCCAAGCATCGAATGTCTTTTTCAAAGCCCTTTTTTCTATCTGAAAATGGAGAAGACCAACGGAACCCGCTTCATGAAAAATTTTTTTCTCTAGGAGATCGTTTAACCTTTTTTTAACCCCTTTAGCGACGCTCCTTGGAACTATTCCCATTCCCTCATCCTTTAATGCCCTAACAGATTTTTTTAATTGGCACCTTAGAGCCACTGGATCAATTTCTTCCACTGACAGGGTAATTGCCTTTAAGAAATCAATTATAGCAGTCGCCTCATAGATTTTGTCGCACCTGTACTTAAGGTCTAGCAATCGGGCTTTTTTTAAAGCTTTTTCATTAATTTTTTTGTTACGGTAATCGGTTGCCGCGCTTAACACTTTCGATAGAACAACAAATCCGCCCGTCACAGCCCAGTGGCTTGTTAATCTTGAGGATTCCTGCTCCTTCTCCTGGGACTTGGTCGCCTCAATAAAAATCATCGCCAATGCAACAGACGCTGAGGCATAGTCAACGAATCTATAGCCCCAGCTTTTGAGGTCATTAATTTTAAAGTAGGTATTTAGAAAGTAACGCTCTTCTTTTCTGATATCCTCCCCATATATCTCACGCACTTTTGTTTGGACCCACTCCAACTTCCTTCTTCCGTTTTCCAAATTACAAATGGGAAACGTTAAAAGGTCTTTGATTTGTTGGGGTTGTATAGTTTGATCCTTGAAAATTTCCCCTAAAGAAACAACAGTATTTCTTAAAATGGAAACATATTTGTCACACTTATTTTGAAGACCCTCAATACTATCGTCATACATATCCTCCAGCGGGGTAATGTCCTGAGAATTAGTAGCTGGGGGTTGGGCACAGGGGGATGGTGTTGAAAATACTGACATACATACCTTTAATTTTTTTTAATAAACATAAACAATTTCTTTAAACATAAGCTTAGGTAATTTTTATTTTCAATCATTTCTAAAAAGACTCTTGCCACGAAATTTCCCCGAAACTTTTTACCGGTTTGGGTGTACAAAAATTTGCCTCCCCTTTTAAAATCTATCCAGTAAAACAGATGAGACGAACTCCATATGGGAAATACCCTTTCTTTCACCAGCTTAGGCTGCTCCAGAAACCTTGTAGATACTGAGGTGATGCTAGCTCTGCTTTTAAAAAACGGGTATGAAGTCTCCGCTAATCCGGACTTGGCCGATTTTCACATCATCAACACCTGTGGCTTTTTAGAGGCGGCCCGACAAGAGGCGGTTGATACGGTTAGCCGAACACTCAAAGTCATGAAGCCCGGTGCTAAAATTATTGTTGCTGGGTGCATGGTAAGTATCCAAAAAAACAAGTTGGCTGAGCTTTTTCCCGAAATTCACTATTTCCTTGGTTCGGCAGATATCGACCAAATTCTTACGGCAGTTCGCTCTTTTGAAAAAGGGGAGATCGTTTCTACAGCAAAAAGTTTTTTACAAAACGGTGAGGTACCGAGACTTACCTCTACCCCAAAACACTACGCGTATCTGAAAATTGCAGAGGGGTGTCGAAAAAACTGTGCTTTCTGCATCATCCCAAAGATCAAAGGCCCCCTTCGCTCAAAGTCCTTAGAGCAGATTGATAAAGAATTTCATGCCCTCCTGCATCAGGGGGTAAAAGAGATTATCTTGATTGCCCAGGACCTTGGGGATTTTGGTAAGGACAGACGCGAAAACCAGGCGCTCCACTCCCTACTGAAACACCTGCTTCAAAAACAGGGGCAATTCTGGATAAGACTTCTTTACCTATATCCCGATGAAATTGACGATGAGCTCATCGAGATTATCCAAAACGATGCTAGGGTGCTCCCCTACCTTGATATGCCCATTCAACATATCAACAACCGTCTACTCAAGCTCATGTTTAGAAAAACCTCTAAAGAGGATATCCTTACCACCATACACAAACTTCGAGAAAAAATTCCCCACATAGTCATCCGCACCTCTTTAATGGTAGGTTTCCCTGGAGAAACGGACGAGCAGTTTTTAGAACTTGTAGAGTTTGTAGAAAAGACCAAGCTGGATAATGTGGGCGTTTTTTCCTACTCTCGAGAAGAGCTCTCCTACTCGCACCAGCTCGAGGGGCACATGGACGAAGCAACCAAACAATCACGCTGGGATCGATTGATGCAAGTGCAACAAAAAGCGACAAGAAAACGATTCAAAACCTATGTAGGAAAAACTCTCACAGTCCTAGTGGATGGGGTTCATCCTGAAGTCGACCACCTTTTTGTTGGACGATTCTATGGCCAATGCCCAGAAATCGACGGCTGTGTGATCATTAATGGGGGTTTTGAGCATGTGGGTGTAGGGGATTTTGTCGAAGTACAAATCACCGACTCTTTAGACTACGATC